>JBEAPM010000024.1:0-4149 GCA_041164445.1 Cyanobacteriota bacterium | reverse complement strand
GGACTAGTGACGCTTCAAGCGGCTCAGAATATTACGGTAGGAACGATCGATACCCAAAGTACCAATGGTAACAGTGGTAATCTGCAAGTAACCACAACGAATGGCAACATTGTTTTGACGGATGAAATTCGTACTTCCAGTTTTGCATCTTCGGGGAGAGCCGGTAATATTACCTTCGCCAGTGGTGGGACTATTGATGGCAGTGATGAAATCAACTTTACGCTTCGTAGTGACACGGAAGGTTTAGGTGAGTTAGGAGAGTCCTATACCCTCGAAGCTTCTTCAGGCAGTGGTTTTGGCGGAGATGTTAGCTTAACAGCCGTGGGAAATATTACTCTGGGTCTTATCGATACGAGTGGCTTCTTAGGCGGTGGCAACATCTCCATGAACAGCACTGACGGTAATGTTAACGCGATCGTTTCCGGCATCCCTGTGAATGAAGGATCTACGACTGGAACCGTGGATGTGGGAATCTTAGACTCCAGTTCCGATCAAGGGAATGGGGGTACGGTAAGCCTGAGTGCAGCAGGCAATGTGACCGTTGGATCGGTTCTCTCTGGCAGTATTGATGGATCTGGAGGGAATGTCACCATTAATAGTAGTACGGGTAGTGTGACTGCTACTTCTACCGGCACCTTAACCAGTAGCAACGGGGTTTCCGAAACGCGATCGGCAGGTGGAATTGCCACGGGAACTACCGGTAGTGGTCAGGGGGGGAATATCACGATCACGGCACCGGGAGATATTCGTACTGGTTGGTTATTAACCGGAAATATAGGGTCTTCCGGGCTTCAAGGCGGTGGTAATGTTCGCTTAACTAGCACTGGCGGCAGTATTGACACCACCATTAACGTGACGGATATCGATGCAGGTTTACTGGTAGATCTCGGACTCACCTCTGCCCAAGCAACCCTGGCTAGTCAGGCTGGGACGGAACTGGGAATGATTATTACCGGTTCCCAGGATGGGAATGGGGGAACCGTTAACCTGAGTGCTGCGGGAGATATTCGTACCGGAGCGATCGTTTCTGGTTCTCAAAATGCAACGGGGGGAACGGTTACCCTGACGAGTAGTGGCGGCAGTATCGACACGAGTAACGATGCCTTTTTCTCTGGATTAACGGAGCAAGCATGGCTAGAAGGCGCTTCCGCTGCTGGCTTAGAACCTACGGATACGATCGACTTTGCCCAGGATCTCGGCTTTGGCACTGGCGTTTACACCGTGGGTGAATTAGCAACTATTCTGGATGGATTCTCTTTCCGGTTGGGCATTATCACGGGTTCGGAAAATGGGACTGGGGCAGATGTGACTTTACAGGCAGCGGGAAATGTTACCACCAGTAATATTCTAACGACCAGTCTGGATGGTAATAGTGGCAACATTAGCATTACCAGCAGTGGCGGTGCGATTAACGGACAGGAAGGAGTGCTGCTATCGGGAGTCAATGCAGACTTACTGCAATCCTTGGGATTAGGGGCAGATCTCTCCACCGTACTAGGGTACTTGAGTGACCCGGATGTCGCCTTTGGTGGGTATATCACCCTCTCCTTGAATGGAAATGCCGGTAATATTACCCTCAATGCCGCAGGTGATGTGTTAACGAACTACCTGGCTACTTCGAGTTTCTCTGGTCGTCCCGGCAATATCACCATTAACAGTGGAGGTAATGTTGTCGTCGGTCGGCTCTTATCCAACATTGCCAATGGCATCTTTCCCGCAGAATTTAGTAACCTCACAGACGATCGGGCTGATCAACTGGCTGATTTGATTTCCCGGGGTGTGCTCAATAGTTCCGGGGCTACCTCCGGCGGTAATATAGATATTCAAGCAACCACCAGCATTACCACTGGAGCCGTCAATAGCAGCAGTACCCTAGGCTCCGGTGGATCAGTTTTCCTGGATCCAGAAGGAGACATTGAAGTCTATAGCATTAATGCTCAAGGCGGAACACAATTGGGTAGTTCCTCTAGTGGCGTGAGTGGAGGCGACGTGACGATCGTCACCCAGAGTAACTTCCGCGCTTTAGGCAGCTTCACCGATCAAAATGGCATTGATGCCAGTATTTCTACCGCCGCTCCGGGGCAGATCGTGTTCTCAGAGTCCGAATCTGGCAGTAGTACGCTCCAACCTGGCAATGGTGGACGTATCAGCATTAGCCACGGCGGCAACGGAACAACCCCCTTCACCATCGGACGAGCCCTCTCCTCTGGCAGTGGTAATGGTGTGGTAGGTGCCATTACCAGTGGTAACTTCACTATTTTCCCCTACAACATTGATCCCACTACAGCCGCATCCTTAGCCAATGGTAATCCTTTCCTGATTGCTCCCGAATCGGGGTACTTCTTCACTGAAAGATTCCCCTTAGATGGCTTTGATAATGCCATTGGATCGATCGGGATCTTCTCTGTCGATCGCCCTAACGTAATCTGTGAGGGTGGCGGTTGTGAGCCCCCACCCAAAACCTGTGATGAGCTAGGCATTTGTGGTCAACCTGGGGGGGGCATTTCCGAGGACGGACAAGTTCTCAGCATTGACGAAGCCCGAGACATTTTGGCCTTAATCGAACAACGGAGTGGAGTCAAACCGGCCTTAATTTATGTCAGCTTTGAAGCTCCGGACTTTATCCTGCAGCGTCAGGCAGCGGCAGTGGAATTTGAGCGAGATGAAGCTCGTTTTTCTGAGCAATATGAGCAACACTTGAATGTACCCGATCGCTTTCAAGGCAGTCCCCTGCAGATTGCCCCCAGCGATCGAGATATCCTGCAACTCCTCGTTGTCACTTCTTCGGAAGAGCCATTTTTAGTGTCCGTGCCAGACGCAACCCGTGAACGGGTTCTTTTCAATGGGGGGCGGATGATCGATGCAATCATCGATCAAGAACCCGAGGGGGTTTATTTACGATCGTCCCAGCAACTCTATAGTCAACTGGTGGCCCCCATTAGTGCCGCTTTGGAGGAACGGGAAGTTGAAAATCTGGTCTTCATTATGGACAATAGCCTACGCTTATTGCCCGTGGCCGCCCTCCATGACGGAGAGCAGTACCTCATTGAGAAGTACAGCGTAGGACTAATGCCCAGCCTTAGCCTAACGGATACCCGCTTTGTAGACATCAAAGAGGTTGGTCTGCTGGCTATGGGGGCGGATACCTTTTCCGATGAAGCCCCCTTACCTTCAGTTCCCACGGAGTTATCGGTCATTAGTGAACTTTGGAATGCGCCGGAACCCCTCCTCAACAATCGCTTTACCCTCGAAAACCTACGATCGGCCCGATCTAATCAACGTTATGGGATTTTACACTTAGCAACCCACGGTGATTTTAACCCTGGTGCAGCCAACCAATCCTATATTCGCTTTGGCGATCGTCGGGTCACGTTAGATCAACTGCGAACACTGCGCTTGTACGACCCCACCGTAGAACTGATGGTTCTGAGTGCCTGCCGAACTGCAGTGGGGAACCCCGATGCAGAGTTAGGTTTTGCGGGTCTGGCTCACCAAGCCGGGGTGAAAACAGCGCTGGGGAGTTTGTGGTATGTGGGAGATCAAGCCACCTTGGGGCTGATGACCAGTTTTTACGATAGCCTGCGTACTGCGCCCATTAAAGCCGAAGCGCTGCGCCAAGCTCAACTAGCGATGCTCCGGGGTGAAATTAACCTAAAAGATGGAGCAATCAACATTGAGAATAGTGATGCTCCAGCACTTCAATTCCCACTGCGGGGTGAAGTGATTGAAGCGCTAGAAGCACTCCCGGTGGATCTCCGGCATCCCTATGCTTGGTCGGCCTTCACTATGATTGGTAGTCCCTGGTAAGTCACCGGATGAATCCAACGCCTCCCCTCTCAACGTCGTCCCCGGCGCGGGAGGAGGGGCTCGGAGGACAATAAGACTACAATCACAGAAAAATCTTCCGACAGAAGGGGTAGATTATTCTGGTGCCTTTACCCTAAAGGAAAAGTTACAATACCTCAGTAGCAACACCGATCAAGAGGCGGCTCAATCCGTTCAGGACAAGACATCGAATGAGGACTTGAGGTTTTATGATTCAGCAAATTGATCCACATTTTTTTGAACCGGACTTACTGTATCCCGAAAGTGACGGCAAACCCGTGGAAGACAACACCCTTCAATTTGGTCTGATAATGAAAATTCAGG
>JBEAPM010000023.1:0-10772 GCA_041164445.1 Cyanobacteriota bacterium | reverse complement strand
TTTGATGATATTGCCGCAGGGAACTTTCCATGCCGAAGTAATCTAAAACATCGTGCATCCAGCCCATATTCCACTTGAGGTTAAAGCCCAAACCCCCAACATAGGTGGGCCAGGACACCATCGGCCAGACACTCGATTCTTCTGCGATCGCTAAGACACCAGGAAATTCACTAAAGAGAACATGATTAACTTGGCGAAGGAAATTAGCCGCTTCAATATTTTCCCGTCCACCGTATTGGTTAGGGATCCATTCTCCCGGTTTGCGCCCATAGTCTAAATACAACATGGCGGCAACGGCATCTACTCGTAAGCCATCAATGTGATAGTAATCAAACCAAAAGAGGGCGTTGGCTAAGAGAAAGTTACGAACTTGGGGTGCTTCATAATTAAAGACTAAAGTACCCCATTCTTTATGCTCCCCGCGACGATCGTCTGCATACTCGTAGAGGGGTGTACCGTCAAATTGAGCTAAACCATGGCGATCCCGTGAGAAATGCCCTGGAACCCAATCTAAAATGACTCCTAATCCCGCCTGGTGACAGCGATCGATAAAGTACATTAAGCCCTGGGGACAACCAAACCGTGAGGTGGGGGCATAATACCCCGTGACTTGATAGCCCCAACAGCCGTCAAAGGGATGCTCCGCCAAGGGTAACAGCTCAATGTGGGTATAGCCTAAGTCTTGGACATAGGGAATGAGGCGATCGGCTAGTTCGACGTAGGTTAAAAACCGGGCTTGGGGACGGTAGCCAGAAATGGGTACGATTTGCTGGGGGTTCCCCGCAAAGGGGGGTGGGGGATCGGCGGTAGAGCCGTGCATCCAGGAGCCGAGATGGACTTCGTAGACTGAAAGGGGCTGGTGAAGAATATTTTGCTGGGAACGATCGGCCATCCAGGTTTGATCCCCCCAGCGGTAGGTCTGGAGATCCGTCACGATCGAGGCGGTACGGGGACGAACTTCATGCTCAAAGCCAAAGGGATCTGCCTTTCTATAACGATCGCCAGCGGCGGTACAAATTTGATATTGATAGCGATCGTTGACTTGGGCGGTGGGAATAAACTTGCCCCAAATGCCTTGCCCTAAAGGCGCTAACTGATCTTGACCGTCTTGCCAGTTATTAAAGGTGCCGAGAACCTGTACTGACGTTGCGGCCGGAGCCCAGACGGCAAAGTAAACCCCTGGAACGCCGTCCAGTACCGCAGGGTGAGCCCCTAGCTTTTCGTAGAGCCGATGATGAGAGCCTTCCTGAAAGAGGTGCTGATCAAAGTCAGTGAATTGTAAATCAGAAACTGAAACGTTCATAGGCTACCCAATTAAGGCGATCGTTGAGGCAGCTTGAAAGCAGAACCGTTCAGGGGAACCTCAATGTCCCAAACGTTAATGTCCCAAACGATGAATGACTCCTAATCCCGATCGATCCGGGAGGCTTAAGGTGCCGTTCTGAGGGGTTGCTCCCTCGAAGGGATCGTTGCTCAGGTTCAGATGACTATCTAAATCCAAATAGTCCACTAAGCTGGACAACTGCGCTGCAGCGGTATTGGCCAAACTGCTTTCGGAATAGCACCCCAGCATTACCTGTAAGCCAAAGGCGCGGGCGGTGGCAATCATGGCGAGGGCTTCCGTTAGACCACCACATTTCATTAGTTTAATGTTAATCCCATCAATACTCTCCGCCAGACTACAAATATCCGATCGGCTCCAGCAACTTTCATCGGCAAATAAGGGTAACGGGCTCCATTTTTTCAGGGTTTTGAGATCCGCTTCCCGCCCCGCCGCAAGGGGTTGTTCGAGGTAAACCACCTGGCGATTTGCCAGCCACTCTGACATTTCCATTGCATCCGCCAAAGACCAGCCCCCGTTGGCATCCACTAAAAAGCGCAGGTGGGAGGGGGACTGATCTTGCAAGGTGGCAAAGAGGGTTTGATCGACCCGAATCCCTTGAGGACTGCCCAGTTTCACTTTGATCCAATTTGTCTGAACTTTCTGGAGCCAGGCTTCGAGGCGCTGTTGAGCGAGTTCTGGGGTATTGAGCCCCACGGTAACGGATAAGGGAGTTTGAGGCTGAGGTTGAAGCCCCCACATTTGCCACACTGGCACACCCAGTTTTTTGCCCCGCCAGTCATACAGTGCCATATCGATCGCGGCCCGGAGGGCGGAGGGTGTGTGCTGTTCCCTTAAAATTTGGTTGATCTGTTGATGATCCCAAGGGGTAAAGGGCTCTAGGATGGGCAGTAAGGACTGTAGGTGTTCCTCTTGTTGAGCGGGACTTTGGCTTATGTGCCCCGTGGAAAATTCCGCCGCTTCTCCCCACCCTTCAATTCCTTGGTATCCGATCCGAATCCAGAGATTTTCATTGCTCCGGTGGGTACCGCGACTTATGGTCAGGGCAAATTGTTTGGTTAAGGCATAGGCTGTGGTTGTAATCTGCACCAAAATACTCCTGTTCGGTTAACCCAATAGCTTAAACTGATTCATTAATTGGATCGTCTCCGGGCTCATGAGCTTTTTCAGCTCAGAGTATTGATTAATGAGAGCCAGTTCTCGATTGTATTCTTCTTGAAAAATTTTGAGATAGCGATCGCGTTCTTCCTGGGTTTCCGCTTTACGCAGAAGTTCAATGCTCATATTGATATTGGACAGAGGATTACGAAGTTCTTGAATTAAGCTATTACTGAGGTGATCTTGCGCTTGATTTAGGGCTTCTAGCTTTTGAATAGAGTCCCTCAGGCTTTTGACATCTCCTGCCGTTTGTTCTAGCACTTTGTCAATAGTCTTGAGCTTCTCAAACTGTGCTTGAATGGTACTCAAGAGTTCATCTCGGGTAAAAGGCTTCGTAATATAATCCCAACAGCCTAGATTCATTCCTTCTCTTTGATCGGCACGAGTAGATTTTGCGGTTAAAAAAATAAACGGGGTTATGGTTTCAGTTGCGCTGGATTTTAAGGCTTTGAGCACCCCAATGCCATCTAATTTTGGCATCATAATGTCACAGATTACTAAATCAAAGGAGCCGGACTGAAAACGGTCTAGACCGGATTGACCATCCGCTGCAGACTCAACTTCAAACCCTTCTGCTTTGAGTAACGCTACGAGGTTAACGCGCACAGCGTTTTCGTCCTCAATGACTAGTATTTTTCGCTTCATAGCAACCTTTGTAAGATCATAATGGCTATCAACTTAAAGTCGGTGTCCTGTGAATCACTCCACTCCCTGGTTATTTTCCTCGTTATTCTAAAGGGAACCAGACAAGAATTAGGAATGGTGGTGGGCGGCCATGCTACCTGCCACCATGAATCGAGGTGCCCTAAAGGTCTATCCACTTAAGGTGGCAGAGTGTGGTGCCCCGCGCCGCACTCTGCCATTAAATTTTTTCGCTTTCAGTGGAAAGCCCCCTAAAGGTCTTACAGGTGAACTCAATTAAGTCAGAACTCGATCGCTGGGAAATGACTCCAAGTCGCTCCTTTCATGAAGTTCGTCGGAGGAGTCGAGTGAATTAGTGGGTAGATGATAGGGAATAGTAACGACCATTTCTGTACCGACCCCTACGGCACTGGTAAAAGTTAGATCACCTTGCAGTAATTGTACCGCTTTTTGAACGATCGTTAGGCCTAAACCCGTACCCCTAATATTACTAATATTACTCCCTCTAGAGAATAACTGGAATAGCTGATCTTGATCCCGTACTGGAATACCAATGCCTGAGTCTTGAACCCTGAGGATCATTTTACCGCTTTCATAGGTTAAATCCACCAGAACTTTTCCCCCCTTCGGAGAATATTTAATGGCATTGGATATCAGGTTGGATAGGATTTGGCCAATTAGGGTGGTCTCGATTTTAATCGTGGGGATCTCCCCCTGAATGGTCGTGATGAGTTCATGGCTTGAGGTCAGGGTTTCTTTTAACGTCTCTATAATTTCGTTAAAAAAGTCGTTAAAATTGACCGTTTGCGTCCCCAAGGAAATGGTTTTATTATCAAGATTCTCTGTGAAAATGGCACTTTCTAGAAGGCTATTCATATAAAAAATTGAGGATTCAATTTGTTTATATCGTTCTGCTCGTTGTTCTGGATCTAAGTTGTAATTGGATAATAAATCGGTAGCAAGTTGAATGGTGGCTAGAGGTGTTTTAAACTCATGGGAAATAATGGAAACAAATTGAGATTTTAACCGATTTAGTTCTTGTTCCTGTAACAGATTTTTTAGGATTTCCTGCTCAGCTTGTTTTCGATGGCTAATTTCCTCCTCCAGTTGCTGATTTTGTTTTAACAACTGAGATTGAAGGTTCTTGAGTGTGAGTTGATTTTCAATACGGGCAATAACTTCTGAAATAAAAAAAGGCTTGGTAATATAGTCTACGCCACCGCACTCGAAGGCTCGAACTTTATCGAAGGCTGCATCTAAGGCGCTAATAAAAATAATGGGAATATTCTGATACTCTGTTTGGGTTTTTAAGAATTGGCAGACTTCGTACCCTGATAAGTCCGGCAGCATAATATCCAGTAGAATCAGGTCAGGCGGGTCACTTTGGATAGACTCGATCGCCATTTGTCCATTAATGGCCTTACGGATTTCGTAGTCTCGTTGCTTGAGTAACGTTGCTAGTAAATGGAGATTGTCTAGGGTATCATCAACAATTAAAATACTGGGTTGAGACATTCTCTTGACCATATATAGTGGGATAGTATTCGAGCCTAAAATCTATCAGTGAGGATATAGGTGCAGTACTCTAATGGTTATCCTGTTTCTTGAATTAAGAATACTTATAAATTACATAAGGTAATCCTATTGAACTGTTTGAGTTTAGGTTGATCTAGGTTGATCTTTCTGTCTCTGAAGGAGTATTTCGGGGCAGTGATGGAGTCCCTGATGTGCGGGTCTTGAGTTGATCGAGGTTATCTTAACTCATTTTTAGGAAAGTGTCGCTAGGTGCCTAGTGAGGAGCGCTTTAACCTCTGCCTGACTTAAAGGGTGGGAGAGAAAATAGCCTTGGCCAAAATCGCAACTCAGGTGAGTTAGTTCTTCAAGCTGTGTTGCCTTTTCTATCCCTTCTGCAACCACGGAAATCCCATAGGATCGGCATAATTTGATAATGGTCTCGACAATGTTGCGATCGGTGTCAATTCTTTGAATAAAGCTTTTGTCGATTTTGAGGCTGTCGAAGGGAACACTTTGAAGATAGGAAAAAGTAGAATAACCTGTGCCAAAATCATCTAAGGAAAGTTGGATACCCCGTTCTTTTAGCCCAGCAATATTTTGTTTGCACCGTAGGTTTTGCTCAAGCAAATTACTCTCAATGATTTCTACCTTGAGATGATGACCTTGAATATTGTATTGTTCCATTACCTTATCGATGTAAGATAATAAATCATCCTGTTCAAATTGACGGGTTGAAAAATTAATGTTAATTGAAAGATCTTGATGGTGGTAATTATCCCCCTGGAGATAAGCTTCCTGTAAGTCATGAAATTGTTGACAAACAGCTTTGAAGACCCAGCGATCGAGTTCAATGATTAAGTCTGACTTTTCAGCAATGGGAATGAATTGTGCCGGGGAAATAAATCCCAATTTAGTATGATTCCAGCGCAGTAATGCTTCTAAGGCAACAATTTTTTTCTTAGATAAAGAAAGAATAGGTTGATAGAATACTGAGAGATGATTGCTTTGTAATGCTACTCGTAAATCTTTCTCGATTTGTAGATTTAAGGAAATTTGATGTTTGATTTCTGGTGTAAAGATGTTGATCCGAGATCCATCTTGATTAACAGACATTGCCAGTTCTGCATCCCAAAGCAGTTGATCGGGCTTACTCAGGTATGTGGCGTTAGAAAAAGCAATGCCAATGTTCCATTTTAAGGAAATATTATTTTGATTAAGACAAATGGATTTTTTCGTAAACTGCACTAAAAAGTTGCGCAAGTGCGATCGATGAATCTCTTTCATGCCATTGCCAGGTAAAAGCAGTCCAAATTGTCCGCAACCCAGATAGGCAATTGACTCTTCCCCTAATAATTCAAAACTTTCCTGAATAGAGGTTTTAATTTGAGAGAGAAGAGGGTCTTCCTCACGATAGGAGGCAGAGCACTCTAGACCGTTTCTTTCTCTTAGGAGTAAGTCCTGTTCAGAGTTAATTTGATATCCGGTTTCTTGAATAATAGAGAGATGATCGTATTGCATGAGAACCAGGGTAATGGATTCTCTTTTTTCGATACTATTTTTAATTTTTTCCAGAAACCCTAGTCGATTAAGGGCCCCGGTAGAGGGATCATGGGTAACTAAATTTTGATATTTTTCACGAAACTCTAAATTTTCAACAATCTTTTGTTCTAGGCAGGTAGAGACTTCGGAAAGTTCTTGACTTGCGGCATGAACTTCTTGCTGCAATTTTAAGGCATATTCTTTAAGATAGCGAGAGGAAATTCGTGTGCGCAGATGAGCTTTGACCCGTGCCAAAACTTCATTAGCATTAAATGGTTTACAAATATAATCGACGCTACCCATTTCTAAGCCTTTGACTTTATCGCTAGGCTCTCCCAGGGCACTGATAAAAATAATGGGAATTTCTGCGGTTTGAGGATCATTTTTTAGGATCTGACAGACTTCGTAGCCGCTCATCTGGGGCATACAGATGTCTAATAAAATTAAGTCGGGGGGATCCATCTGGGTGGATTTGATGGCCATCTCGCCACTCAATGCCTTACGAACGGAATAACCACTTCTTTGCAGGATTAGGGATAAGACGTGTAAGTTATTACGGTTATCATCGACGATGAGAATTTCTAGACAAGACTGATTAGTGTCAGGATTAGAGTTTTTTTCTGGTGGAGTAGAGAGATGCACATTCTGATGAGAGGAGGTAAACATGGATTTAGACTCTGGCAGTTTGAATAAAGCTTAGGTTTAAAATCGGCTTGCCACTGAAAGCGGAAAAATTTAATGTTCCGCCTTAAGTTGGTAGCCTTAAAATCTTAGCAGTTTCTCGGGATCCAGAAGAAAAATTATACTGTGATCTTCTAGTTGAATGAGGTCACTAGTACATTGCAGTGCCCCATGGTGTCGATAGGTTTCAGATAAGGGGACAATCGTAGACTGAGGAATTCGTCTAATGCTGGGAGCAGAATCGATCGTGATTCCGATGGGGTGGTTCTGGGTTTTGAGGATGACGACAAAAGGGGACTGGGAGATAGTCGAGGATTGGAATATAGCACGGTGAGCATTGATCAGTGGAATTTCCTGATGTTGATAAACTACGAGGCGGGCACCGGTACTGGCATCGCCGTGAATGTGATCAACAACGATCGCTTTTTCGACAGCTTCAATGGGAAGACCAAAGACTTGATCCTTCACCTGAAACGTTAAAAAAGAGAGCACAGGGTCACTGTTTTTGCGATGACGGGACGATCGAGAAAGGTGGGGTTTGCTTTGAGCAGTGCTAAAGGTGAGCATAGGTGTAAATGCTAAAGAGTAGTGGTGAAAGCGAAAAATGTTAATGGAAGAGTGCTGCATTCCGCGCCGCATTCTTTTGCCTTAAGTGGGTCACCTGGAAATCAGATCAAATTTACAGTCTGTGAGTCTAACGAGCGGTACTGGAAACGATCGCTGCGGGCTTGGTATTGATTAGTTCCTGGAGGGTTTGGAGCATGGACTGCTCGTTACAGGGTTTAGAGAAATATGCATTTGCCCCTAAGGTAAGTGCCAGTTTACGGTGCTTTTCTCCCGTGCGCGAAGTGAGCATGAGGATGGGGATGTGCTGGGTGCGCGGCTCAGCTCTGAGGTTGGCAATGACCCCATAGCCGTCTAGGCGGGGCATTTCCACATCACAAATGACGGCATTGACCTGTGCCCCTGCTTTGAGTTGCTCTACCGCATCTTGACCATCTTTGGCTTGAAGGGTACGATACCCCGCCTTACTTAAAATCAGGGCTAGATAGCGCCGCACATTGATGGAGTCATCCACAATGAGAATGGTGGGGGATGGGGAAGACTCTGTTGGTGCAGTGGACTGAACCCGCAACAGACTCTGGGGTTGAGGGGTGTGAGCCGAGGGAATCTCCCCAAAGGACTGGAGTAACTGATTGACTTCCACTACGGGAATGACGCGCCCATCACCGAGAATTGTGCAGTTAGAAAAGCCGGTGGGTAAAGGAATATGGCTTTCCACGGGACGCACTGCCACTTCCTGCTCTCCCCAGAAGCGATCGATTTGCAGGGCAGTCCAGGTCGTACCTTGGTTAAGTACTAATACACAGTTTTTGTCAATGGTGGCGACAGCTTCCGTTTCAATGCGATCGTGGGGACAATTATACTGAACCCACTCCCGCAGGTTGAGGAGTGGAATCATCATCTCGTTCCAACAGAAGACGGTGTGATCCGCAGATTGCAGCAGGAGTTCGGGATGGAGAATTAACATTTCTTCCACAACATCCGTGGGAATAGCCATCATCAGGTCATGACTTTCCACCACTAAGACTCGTAGCACGGATAGAGTCAGGGGAACCGTCAGGGTAAATCGAGTCCCTTGACCGAGGGCAGTGTCAATAGAAATCTCGCCTCGCACCTTCTTGAGATTGGTTTTGACGACATCCATACCGACCCCCCGCCCCGATAGATTGGTGACTTGTTGGGCGGTACTGAAACCCGGTTCAAAGATCAAATCCAGCAGTTCGGATTGACTGACAGTGGCCAACTGATCGGCATCTAATCCCATTTCGACAGCGCGGTCACGAATTTTATGGAGGTCAATGCCTCTACCGTCATCCTCTACCTGAATGACGATGTGGTTACCCCGTTGGAAAATTTGTACTTCAATGCGTCCGGTTTCCGGTTTGCCAGAAGCTTCTCGTTGTGCCTGGGACTCCAGACCATGATCAAATGCATTACGAATTAAGTGCATTAAGGGATCGGCCAGGGCTTCTAAGACTGAGCGATCCACTAAGGTATTTCCCCCTTGGATTTGGCAGGTTGCGGACTTGTTGAACTGGAGGGATAAGTCCCTGACAAGGCGGGGTAAACGTCCCGTAATGTCAGAGAAGGGGCGCATCCGTGTTTTAGTCACGTTGGACTGCATTTGTCGCACTGTGCGGTTCATTTCAGTGGAGGCCTGGTTCACCTCCGTTAGTCCTAAGTCTAAGTCACTCACGACTTCCTGCAACTGTACGATCGTTTCGATTTGTTCCTGAGAGAGGAGATGTAAGTCGCCGTAGTGATCTTTTTCTAATAAGTCAAAGGTTTCTGCGAGGTTAACCTGGGAGAGTAAGGCTTGAGCATCGGGTCGTGGCATGGAGGTGGGAGATAAGCGACTGGAGTCTCCTTGGGTGGATAAGCGATCGTAGAAGGAGCGAATTTCACTATTGGCTTGATCGAGTCCTTGCATTTTCCAGTGCAAT
Organism: Cyanobacteriota bacterium; assembly: GCA_041164445.1. Taxonomy (GTDB): domain Bacteria; phylum Cyanobacteriota; class Cyanobacteriia; order Prochlorotrichales; family Prochlorotrichaceae; genus JBEAPM01. The sequence goes on along the minus strand of JBEAPM010000023.1, from coordinate 1,388 downwards.
TTTTGGACTAAGTCCTGTAAATTCTTCAGGCGTAAATTGAGGGCATTGCGTTGAATAATCAGTTCACCAAATTGATTATTTAATTGCTCTAAGACCCAGAGGGGAACCCGTACAGTGGTCTCCATGACCCCTTGCTCTTGGGCACTGCTGGGTGTCTCCGTCAGTTCCCCGAGGGTATTAGTCTTCACTGCTTCCAGCCCCAAAACCGTGGTGAGATTTGTTGTCCCCTCTTCCCGATCCGAGAAGGTGGCTGGGGTTGAGGGGAAGGGATTGGTCAGGATTGGAGTCGTGCCTATGGGATCTGATGCAGTTGCGGTTAGATCCTGTTCACGATGGAGACTTTCTGAGACATACGCTTCAGTAAAGTTTGTTGTTTGAGCAGTTTCTGCGACTAAGGTTGCTCCGATCGTCTCACGGTCATCACCATCATTAACATCAAGATCAAGACCCGTACCTGCAGCATCACCAGGACTCAGATCTTCAGAACTCAGATCCTCTCTGCCGAAGTTGAGGAGTGCCGTAACGGCGAGGAGATCATCGTCACTGGTTAGATCTCCTCCACTAGCAAGATCCCTACTGACTAGATCCCTGCTGGCGAGATCGCTACTGACTAGATCCCCACTGACTAGATCCCTGCTGGCGAGATCGCTACTGACTAGATCCCCACTAGTGAGATCCTCACTGACTCGATCCCCTCTGGTAAGATCCCCGCTGGGAACGATCGCTTCCGGGAGTTCTTCTAGGCGGGCGGAATCAGGAGGGGAGGCTAAGGGTTGTTGCCGTTCCCCCCCATCGGCCTGGGGTTTGAAGAGTCCCTTGAGGGCAGTTTGGGCGACTTCTGTCCAGTGATTGGGGGTGGTTTGGACAATCTGAGCGATCGTTTGATACAAGTGTTGAAAGGATAAGTTGCTCCCAAGACTTTGATCGGCTGCAGGGGTTTCCTGATTGGTTGTTGTTGCGGCATGGACTGAACTTTCCGTCTGGAGCAGTTCACGCTCTTGATCGGGTAAGGGGTAATCTAAAGCCTCTTCCCAGGGATCCTCTAATCCTGCGGACGGTTCAGAACGCTCTGCCACGGTATTATCTAACGTACTACCTAACGTGCTGGCAAATGCACTGTCTAACGGTTGGGAGCATTCCTCTCGGTCTGCATGAAGGTCTAGCGGTAAGTCATTGGGTTCTAAGGGGAGATCCGTCATGGCGATCGGAGGGGTGAATTCCATCGCTGCTGGGGGGGCGGGCTCCTGTTTGGATACCCGTTCATCGAGCACTAGGCGATCGGGTATTAGCTCTGATTGTCCCGTTAGAACTAGGGCTTGGGCTTGTCGCCAGTGTCCTGTGGCAATTTCTGCGATCAGATGAAAGCGATCGGGGGTGGCAGTCAGGGT
>JBEAPM010000022.1:0-3339 GCA_041164445.1 Cyanobacteriota bacterium | reverse complement strand
ATCGCCGCTAGTAAGGTGCAATTGATCCGCCGTTCAAACGGCTTGATTGTTGCCTAGTTCAATGTAAAGCCGTCCTCCGCTTCGCTAAAGGACGGGGTTTCTACCCATTTTTCTGATGAGTGACCTATTATCCTACCTGAAAAAATATCTCTGGGATTGGCGAGCGGTATTGATCTCCGCCCCAGGTACAACCCTCCTCATCTTGCTGCTGCGTTGGGTAGGAGGGCTCCAGTTTGCGGAGTGGGCCGCCTACGATCAATACATGCGCTTGAGACCGGCTCAGGAACCAGATTCCCGCATTGTCATCGTGGGGGTTGACGAAGTTGATTTTCAAGAAATTGGGCTGGATCCCATTCCCGATGGAGTGTTGGCGACTGCGATCGAGAAAATTGCCCAAGAGGAACCCATTGCCATTGGTTTGGACTATTATCGCAATCTGCCCATTGAACCGGGCCATGCCCAATTGCTGCAGGTCTTTGAAGACACCCCCAACCTCATTGGCATTGAAAAAGTGGTGGGAGAAACCGGGCGGGACACCGTCAGCTCCTCTGATCTGCTCAAGGAACTGGGGCGAGTGGGGGCCAATGATGTTGTGGTAGATGGGGATCAGCGGGTTCGGCGGGGCTTCATTTCCATCGATTTGGAGACGGGAGAAACCGCCTACAGCTTTGCGTTTTACTTAGCGTTGCTCTACCTCGATGCCCAAGGCGTGGGCATTAATATCTTGCCGGACGGGGTGAGTTGGACTCTCGGCGAAGCTAACTTTCCTCGCTTTCAAGCCAATGATGGTGGCTATGTTCGGACCGATGATGGAGGCCATCAAATTCTGATTAACTACCAGGGGGGGAGTCGCTTCCTTCCGGTCATTCCATTGCGGGATATTTTAAACGATCGGGTTGCGGCGGGCTGGGCAAAGAATAAGGTCGTTTTAATTGGACCCTTTTCAGAAGCCTCCAAAGATTATTTTTATGTTCCCTATAGCTCCTCCTTACTGAGTTTGCCAGAACCCATCTATGGTGTGGAAATTCATGGACAATTAACCAGTCAATTTATTCAAGCAGCCCTCGGAGAAACCCAACTGATTCGGACGTGGAACGATCGCTGGGAGGTGCTTTGGATTTTTGCTTGGTCGATCATCGGTGGTGTTGTGGTTTGGCAATCTCGAAAAATTCGCAGCCATCATCTTCTGCCCGGCAAACTGTTAGACCTACGCCTTATTTTTCGAGTCGCTATTATGGGGGGAAGCCTGACACTTCTCGGACTCATCACCTACGGGTTATTTCTACAGGGATGGTGGGTTCCCGTGGTGCCCCCCATACTGGCAGTGTTGCTTTCTGCCGCTTCCGTTACGGGATATATTGCCCAAACCGCCAGTGACATTCGCCGTACCTTTGGGCGCTATCTCAGTGACGAAATTGTGACGACCTTATTAGATAGTCCAAAGGGTTTAACTCTAGGAGGAGAACGCCGTAAAATCACCATTTTAACCTCCGATTTACGAGGATTTACAGCCCTTTCCGAACGATTACCACCGGAAGAAGTTATTAAAATCCTCAACTTTTATCTCAGTGCCATGGCAGATGTCATTACCGATTACCGAGGCACGATCGATGAGTTTATGGGGGATGGCATTTTAGTCTTATTTGGTGCCCCCACCGCCAGTCAAGATGATGCCGATCGAGCTATTGCCTGTGCCATTGCCATGCAAAATGCCTTAAAAGCGGTCAATCAGCAGATGCGGGCATGGGGTTTAAACGATCTCGAAATGGGGATTGGCATTAATACCGGCGAAGTGGTCGTGGGCAATATTGGCTCCCTGAAACGCACTAAGTACGGTGTCGTGGGCAATCAGGTCAATCTCACCTATCGGATTGAGTCCTATACAGTGGGGGGGCAAGTGGTCATTTCTGAAATGACACAAAGTGTCTTAAAAGTACCCATTGAAATTGATCAAGAGCAACAAGTTTTACCCAAAGGCGTTGCCCAGCCCATTTCAATTTACAGTGTGATCAGCGTGGGTGAACCCTATAACCTTAAGCTCAACCAGGAAGATGATGAGTTCATTGTCCTTCAGGAACCCATCCCCATTCACTATGTGTGCATCTCGGGTAAACATGTAGGGGATCAATTACTCCAGGCAAGCATCCAAGAGATTTCTAGCAAACGGGCTAAAGTTCTCTATACCAGCACGGATCCCGAAGGCATTCCCCCAGCTTTGAGCAATATTAAACTCAACCTTTTACCCTCAAAGACCTGGGAGGATATTAGTGAGGATATGTATGCGAAGGTGTTGGATACGCCTCCAGAAGACAATAATTTCTTGATCTTTTTCACCGCAAGACCGCCTGTCTTGGCAAAATACTTTGAAGAGCAATATCGTGTTGCCGTTAAGCCTAAACCTGAATAAACGATCGCTTGAGTATGCCTGGTTTACTGATACGTTGGATTGTCTGGGGCATGGTAGAACTGATCCTAACCCTGTCCCTAGCAGCGATCGCGCCTACGTTTATTAACTCGGCCTACCCCTGGATTGGATTCTTGCTCTGGCTAATCATTCTCGTGCTGTGGTTTAGCTCAGTCCTCCATGTCGTTACCATTTTGCACACCGCCCATCGCGTCCAACGATTTTTCCTGCGTCATTTTCCCGAAGAAAGCGATCGTTCCCTCTTTGACTTTACCGGCTTGTCTGTAGCGCAGGTGCGGCAGAGGGTTGCCGACTGGCAATTTTTGCAGGCCGATGAAGACTTTAGAGCGATCGAGCTATCACCCCTAGAATTTATTATCCACGCGCCCAAACGGCATTCATGATGATTGCAGCGGCTTTCCCCTGAACGGGAAAAATCTTAATGGCAGAGTGCGGCACCTTAAGTTGGTTAGCACTTCAGCTCAAGCAACTGAAGAGAAAAGCGACAAGACTCCAAATCTTGCGTTATACTGAGGGTCAAGTCAATGTTACGGGATGTAGCGCAGCTTGGTAGCGCGCCTGCTTTGGGAGCAGGATGCCGCAGGTTCAAATCCTGTCATCCCGATTTTTTGCTGTCTAAAAACAAGGCTGTAAGCGTCTTCCAGTCAAGTGTTCCGCTTACAGCCTTAATTTTTAATCGTGCTAATCGCGCTAATTAAGCTAAATAAACACTGATTTTTAGATCAAAAGTAGATCAAGGATTTTTCTGCTTTAGTTTCTGGTAGATTTCACGCCGGGTTTCTGTACCTGTCCATTATATGACAGCCAGAGAATCCGGCTGCTCGCAAACCACCGCAGCAGCCAAAGCCGGACTATCAGAACGTAGCGGACGACGCATCGAACAAGGGCAGCACCAACAAAAAAGTCAACGTCCC
>JBEAPM010000021.1:0-3150 GCA_041164445.1 Cyanobacteriota bacterium | reverse complement strand
ATCCGAGCTAGGGAAGCACTCGGAAGTCTGTAACATCTAGTGACTCGATGGGCTATTCACCTCTTACGTTGTCCGAATTGGCTCGGACAATCCCCGTCGCTTTAGCGCGGGGTTGGTGAATGGGAGTCCTAGGACTTTACCCTCACCAAAATTCACTGCGATATGCCCCACCGCTGTATGGTACGCCCGTTGCGAGACAGGTTCCTCCTCCGAAAAGCGAGACTCTGCCTGTGTGGCGGATAATGCTACCCATTTTCTCGGTCACCTAAACCGTAGTTAGGGTTCTGTGCCCTAGAGGTGCAGAAACATGCTCAGCCGCCACAAACATCGATCGTCCCGTCATTTCTGGGGGCTGGGGAATATTGAGAATCTGCAAAATGGTGGGGGCAATATCCGATAAGCGCCCGTCACTCCGCAATGGAATCTCAGTTCCATAGCCAGGGATTTTACGACCTTCCCCTTCTACGACGATAAAGGGAACTGGGTTGGTGGTATGAGCCGTCCAAGGATTGCCAGCCTCATCCCACATATATTCTGCGTTGCCATGATCGGCGGTAATTAAAGCAGTACCTCCGACCCGACTGATAGCTTCGAGTAAACGCCCTAAAGTCTGATCCACCGTTTCAATGGCCTGGATGGCCGCATTCATCTGCCCCGTATGACCTACCATATCCGGGTTCGCATAATTCATGACGACGAGGGAATAAATCTGTTTTTCGAGGGCGGCGATCGCTACATCGGTAACCGCTTCGGCCGACATGGCCGGTGCTTTATCGTAGGTCGCCACCATGGGACTGGGGACGAGTTCCCGATCTTCCCCCTCCAGGGGTTCTTCCAAGCCACCATTGAAAAAGTAGGTGACATGGGGATATTTTTCCGTTTCTGCGGTGCGGAACTGCTTTAATCCCTCCTGGGCGATCACTTCTCCCAAAATGTTCGTGAGGTTCTGGGGAGGAAAGGCGACTTCTACGCCCGTTAAATTAGCATCGTACTGGGTAAAGGTGACATAGCTTAGAAGGCTCAACTGCGATCGTGGAAAGCCATCAAACTGAGAATCCACAAAGGCATAGGTCAATTGACGGGCCCGATCCGGGCGGAAATTAAAGAAAATAATCCCATCTCCTTCGGCCACTGCCCCAGGCGCAACCCGGGTGGGCAGGACAAACTCATCCGTAACCCCAGCCCCATAGCTTTCTTCCAAAATTTGTAAGGGCGATCGGCCATCACCGGGGCCATCTTCGGTCATCAGACGATAAGCTTGCTCGACCCGATCCCATCGTCGATCGCGATCCATAGCATAGTAGCGGCCACAGATAGTCACAATACGACCGAGGCCAACTTGTTCTAAGTAGGCTTCAATTTGGGGAATTACTTGAATGCCTTCCTTGGGGTTGGTATCTCGGCCATCTGTAATGACGTGCAGACAGACTTCGGGAACTTCTTGGTGTTTTGCTAAATCTAATAGCCCAAACAAATGGTTCAAATGGGAATGCACCCCACCCTCTGAGCAGAGCCCCATCAGATGTAATTTACCTTGGCGCTGGCGAACCTCTTGGCAGACTTTGACCAAGGCGGGATTTTGCAAAATTGACCGATCTTCCACCGCATCAGAAATCCTGACCAATTCCTGGGGCACAATGCGTCCAGCCCCAATGTTCAGGTGTCCTACCTCAGAATTTCCCATTTGCCCTTGGGGGAGGCCCACATCCTTACCCGAGGTTTGAATGAGGGTATGAGGATAAGCTTGCCACAGGCTACTCATGATGGGCGTGCGGGCGGCAGCGATCGCATTTGCTTCGGTTACCTCTCGGTACCCCCACCCATCTAAAATAATCAGTACAACTGGAGAAATTGCGGCATCAGCCATCGTTCTAGAATCCATGGTGTGCGAGGGAAAATTAAAAAACTTTGCTATCCTGAGGCTGGAAACCAAATTTTTGTAATTTAAGATGCATTTTATGGGCTGATCATACCATCGTTTTTTCCGGGTTCCCGCTCTTAGCAGAATGAAATTAACGGATAGGGCAGAAAAAACAAGAATCTTCAGGGTTTCCTAACATTTTCTAGGCTTTGAATCGGCTATGAATCTGCTCGCCTTTCCCTACTCTTGAGGAGATGTTTCCGTTGCTTTGTCCAAAAAAACAACTCGCCGTTTTTGAGGATCGACTTGGTAGCTTTGATCTTCAATGATGCGGAAAGAAGTTTGAGGGGCAAAGGTTTGACTGAAACGTTCTTCTAAACCATCAACCCTAGCCTGAGTCATTTCAAGTTCCGTTTCGATCGCTACGCGCTGCTGATTATTGCGCCACATTTGCGGAAGTAAACGACCAAGGGCAACGGCAAAGGCTGACAACAATAAGGCATTGATCAGGATTTTAAGGCTGGCTTCGGAAATGACGGTCAGGTAATAAAATCGGCGACTTCTACGACGGGGGCTGGGAGATCGACTTGGTAGCTTTGATCGGGGCTGCACCGGGAGGGATTGAACAGCGGCAGCATGAGTGCTGGGTGTGTTGCGCCTGCGCAAAGTAGCAGGACTTTTCCCCCGAGAGGAGGTACCTGGCGTGCGGTTTCGAGACGATCGCCGTGAGGTATTCTGATCCGGAATAAAACTCCTAGTCATACAGCCCATCCATACGGAAGACTAAAAGGTAAGTCAAAATTTATACCCAAAAGAACCCTCCCCTAAACGATCGAAGTCAAGATAACCTGGAGCACCGCGAAAAATCCAAAACGAGGTTCCTATTTCTACACAGCTTTCTACACATCAATAGGACGTTGTGTCAAGAGGATCTGTGGCGGGTAGCCTCATCCCCAAACTTCATCAAACGTTACAGTAGGAAATCCAAAGCGTCAATCCTGAACCAGATAGGTAGCAGAGGCGGCAACGCTGGTCAGACTAGGGCACGTCATCCATTCAGTCCAGACTCTTTACGGTATGACCGAGAAAATGGGTGCAAGCCTCCCCCTTCTAGGGGGACTTTTGGATCGACTACCTTCATCGAAGGCTTTGAATAAATACAGTGCCATTTGTTCAGTCGAGTCTTATAATTGTGGAATGTTGAATCTAACCTACGAGTACAAGCTCATCCCTACCGACGCGCAACGCGAAACCTTCGACCACTGGCTTGAGATTTGCCGCAGGGTCTA
>JBEAPM010000020.1:0-3841 GCA_041164445.1 Cyanobacteriota bacterium | reverse complement strand
CTGTTATGAACTCCATTACCATCTGGGTATTGCCGCCAATCGTTTAGGGGAGTCGGAGGAAGCAACAGAGCATTATCAATTGGCGCTACAACAGGATGTTTTACCCGTTTTGAAAATTGGTGCCCACAATAACCTAGGCAATTTATACCAGGCTCAGGGGGATCTAGCGGCAGCCCGATCGCAATACGAAGCAGTAATTCGCATTAACCCCAATCTCGCTTTGGGATACTACAACCTCGGACTAGTGAAAAAGCAAAAAGGAGATCTCTGGGGAGCGATCGCGTCCTATGAAACGGCTTTACGGCTTCAACCCCTATATCCTGAAGCTTACCAAAATCTGGGGGTGACCCTCTTAAAACTGGGACAAGTGGCGGAAAGCACTCAGGCCCTGCAACGGGCGATGGCGCTACACCAACAAAACGGAAACTACGGGGAAGCCCAAAAGATCGCCGCGTTTCTGAAGGAACTCTTGGGCTAGAAATACTCCTCTGCCCTAATTAGCCGAAGCTCTAGATTCATCGGCAGCAATCCCTACACTACACAAAGGGTGCCGGGTAGTTCAGAGCGGACTCAGGGCAAAGTTGCAGAGAATGGCGAGGCCCCAAGCCGAGAGGGCCGCATGAGTTCCCCCATGGATCAGCACTTGCGTCTGGCTCTGGGTCGATGGGTTGGCGGCGGATTGCTCTAAAGGGGTGTAACCCCAGGTGTAACCGGTTAAAGCGATCGTCAGTCCCAAAACGCTACCTTTGATCAAACTCATTACAAGCACTTGCAGCGACAATACACTACGAATGCCACCCCAAAAGAGGGTTAAATCCAGGTCGTTATACTGTTGCGCGGCACTTAAGGTTGCGACCCATAACCCTACACTAAAGGCAAAGATCAGCAGCAGGGGAAAGAGAATAAAGCCTGCTAACAAGCGGGGGAAGAGTAAATAATCGATCGCTGAGATGCCCATCCAGCGCAAGACCTCAAGTTGTTGGTTCTGCTGATAGTGGAGGAGTTCCTGGGCACTTGCAGCGGCGAGTTGAATGGCCAGTAAGCCGGAGCAGACAATGAGGGGAACGTGTTGACAAAAGGTCAAGGCAAAGGCGATACCCAACGGCTCTGGTTCTACGAGGACTTGGCGGAGGTAATGCAGGATGACCAGGCTCAGTAGGCTATGCAGCCCAATCACGGAAGGCAGCAGGGGAGGCCCGACTCGATATAAATGTTGGCGAAAAGCGCCGGGATAAAAGGTTAAGCGGGGAATACGCCACAGCAATTGACCGAGAAAAATAGCTAAGTTTAACCAACGTCTCAATATCAACATCACGGTCATCAAAGTTATGGCAGGAAGCGATCGAGATCTTGATTACGGCCAATGACCACCATGGGGAATCCTTTGAGTAATTTTGCCGTTGCTTCAGGGTTAATTTCAAATTTCTGCTCATAGCCGATCGCTAAAACGTTGATGCCAAATTTGGCCCGAAGGTTTAACTCAGCGATCGTTTTGCCATGAAATTCTTCTGGAATTGTAATTTCTTCAATGCTATGGTCTGGATCTAGCTCAAAGCGATCGAGAATCCCGGGTCGGGTCAGGGATCGGGCTAAGTTGCAGCCCATCTCATACTCAGGATAGACAACTTGGTTTGCCCCCACCCGATCTAAGAGTTTGCCATGAATTTCTGAAGAGGCTTTGGCGACAATATGTTTCACACCCCCCTCCTGCAGATTAAGCGTCGTAATAATACTTTCTTGAATATAATTTCCGATCGCAATAATAACCGTATCGAATTCGTAAATTCCTGCTTCTTTGAGGGCTAAAGGCTCGGTAGAATCTAACTGAATTGAATGGGAAACAATCTGATCCGCGAGGGCTTGATTCACCAACTTTTCGTTAGAGTCAATGCCCAAAACCTCATAGCCTAAACTATGCAGCGTACTACACACAGCCCGACCAAAACGCCCCAAGCCAATAACCGCAAACTGTTGATTGTTGGAGCGTAAGTTACGAAAAAAGTTTAAGGCAGGAAAATTCACTGAACTTCTCCTTGGGCATAGTCATCCCAGCATCATAAGGCCTGTCCGGGCCACTGCCCAAGATTATCCAGGCGAACTTAATCTGCCAAGGACAGGATGATCAAACAGTGCGGCCATGCCGCACTGTTCCCTTAATCTTCGATCGCCCTCAGCAAGACTTCGATTAAGGGCATATCTGCCATGTCGTCCATGGTAATCGTGTCGCAAATATCAAATTTTGCCCCCACTTCCTGCAGTTGGTCATCTAGAGCTTTTAAGAAAGCATTGGCCCCTGCATCACTACCCACTTGAATGAAGGAAATCGCAAGCTCTTCATCCCGATCCATGCGTTAGGTAGCTTGAATGATAACCTCAATGACGGCCCGGCGATCGTCGGGCTCGCCATCAGTGATCACTAAAATGGTTTCCCCATCCTTGGTCATCTGACCAGCACCTTTCCGCTCAAAAAAATTCTGGGTTGCATCCCGGAGCACCGCAGCCAAATTGGTGGTGCCCATGGGGTCATTTTCGAGAAAGATTTGCTCTACCTTGCTGGCGGTTACATTTTCGTAGCGCTTAAAGCGGGTGGAGAAGGTATAGACCGTAATCCCATCGGGATCCAGTTGTTCACACTTGCGGGCTACCGCCAGGGTAGATTCTTGGGCAACCTGCCAGCGCGTTTGGTTGCCTTCCTTGAGGGACATGCTACCGCTTTTGTCTAAAATCAGGGTATAGTCTCGGTTTGCCATATCAACCATAGAATTTTAAGGGTATAACTAATGCTTAATCGTGCCCTATCTTTTGCACCTTGACAACTCAAAGGGCTGACAACTTAAGACGGAATGGTGCCGCGCTTCGTGCTGCACTCTTCCCTTAAATTTTTTCGCTTTCAGTGAACAATCACTCAAAGTATGGAATTCAGGGCTAATTTTATCAAACATTGATTCGCTTTTATCTGCTCCGCCATGATTTAGCCAAAGTATTTTTGGTGAGTCAGGGACGTATTTGGGTTGCAGAGATGAGCAAGTGGAGGACTTGTTAGTCTGTAATGCTAAAATGACAGAACCATTCTTGGAAGAATTGATTTATGAGTAGACCTGTTACTCTGGAAGATATTTTCCAACTTTTTGATCGTCAGAAAGAAGAAACTGAGCTCCGTGCTGCGCAATCTCAAGCAGAAGCCGAGCGCCGCGCTGCGCAAGCCCAAGCAGAAGCCGAACAACGTGCTGCGCAAGCCCAAGCAGAAGCCGAGCACCGCGCTGCGCAAGCCCAAGCAGAAGCCGAACGACGCTCTACAGAAGCCCAAGCAGAAGCTGAGCGACGTGCTGCGGAGTGGGAACGGAGCTTTGCTGCATACCAAACGGAGAACGATCGTAGTGTTACAGAACTCAAGCGTTTAGTGGCGGCTAGCAATGAGATTGTGAATAATTTAACTAGTCGTTGGGGCCGATTTGTTGAGGAATTGGTCAAACCTGGTGTTGCTAAACTATTTAAAGAGAAAGGCATTGATATTAAACATACATTTCTCAGAGCAGAAGCTCCAGATAATAGTATGGAAATTGACGTTTTAGGGGTCAATTCAACGGATGTCGTTTTAGTGGAGTGCAAGTCTCGCTTAACCCAAGATAATGTCGATGAACTCTTAGATAAGCTACCTAATTTTACAACTGCATTTTCTGAATTTAGGAACTACAGAATCTATGGAGCAGTGGCAGGCATTGAAGTTGATCAAGGAGTCGATCGCTATGCCTATAAAAAAGGACTATTTGTGATCAAGCCATCAGGAGATACAATCATGATCGTCAATGATGATAAATTTCGACCTCGAGTTTGGTAACGG
>JBEAPM010000019.1:0-3338 GCA_041164445.1 Cyanobacteriota bacterium | reverse complement strand
GCGAAGCGTCGCACTTTTCCGCCTTCAGTTGATCGCGTTGATCGCCGAAAGCTTCAATCTCCGATGAAGGTAAGTTCCCAGCGCAACGATCGTGACGATGATGGCAGCCCCCAAACCAATGGGACTAGGAACCCAAAAAGTAGCCTTTAAGTGATTGAGTTGACCCGATTGGAGGGCGTAGCCTCCTTGATCGGCTTGGGAAGGGAGTGAACCCGCCCACTGCGCTCCCCAGGGGGTTTGCAGATAAACCTTGAGGTGCAGCAGCGGATCCGTATCAAAGAGTTGTTCACCTTGAGGCGTAATGCCCCCCAGTTCCCGTAAGTCCACCGTTAGATCCAATTGATTGCGAATGGCCAAGAGGGCATTTTGTTGTTTGAGTTCCAGGTGGGCACTCATGGGAAAGAGCGCCGTTTCGGCAACACTAGGCTCAGACGCAGCAAACAATTGGTTAAACTTTTTGACCAAATCCGCACCATTTGCAAAAGGGAGAGTAAGTTCCAAGTCCTGAGGAGAAGAATGGCGACTGTACCCCTGTAACTGTTGGGTACGCTGCTCTAGGGACTGAAACCATTGTTCTAGAGTAACAGAGCCTAGGGTGGTCATGCGATCGAGGTGAATATGCTGAACGATCGCCCCACTGTTTTGGGTATTAAATTGAATGCCGACTCCATAGTCCATGCAGCCACTGAGGCCGATCGCTAGACCCAGACAGCACAGCAACCGTCCCCAAAACCGGATGCCTCGGGAGACCCTCTCCCGCAAATCATCAAAGGCAAGGGGAGTGGAGGTAGGGGAGTGATGGGCAAAGATCATCGGGCGGTGTCCTATTCCAGAGAGCATCTGCTATATAATCTTAGATGGAGAGGTGGCAGAGTGGTTGAATGCGCTTGACTCGAAATCAAGTATAGGGCGACCTATCGGGGGTTCGAATCCCCCTCTCTCCGTTGACGCAATTGCGATCGCTCAAACAAAACTAGAACACCTGTTCAGAGATTGAGCGACCGATGGCTGGGAAGGCGGGAATCCCACGCTATGGGTGGTTAGACGTAATACGTTCCGATCGCGTTTCAGGACAGATCTGCGATTTGGACGTAATAGGTTCCGATCGCCATAAGCTTCACCGGGTGCGTTGAGTGCCGTTGCTCTGGACTACCCTAGTCCTGAGATCCGGCTAGGGCCACGGCAAGGACGATCGGGGTTGTTCCGGCGAAATTCTTACCGTGCCAGAGTCTCATAAACTTTTCCCTGAGAGTCTTGACCGTTGTCTAAGTTAGTGTTAGAAGAACGGAAGAAACCTCTGATCGGGTCAACAAGTTGGGTGCAGACCCGCTTTTGAGGGCGAACACCTTAAGGCGGAAGAGTGCAGCGCGGAGCGCCGCACTCCTCAATGAAATTTCTTCGCTTTCAGTGGAAAGCCCTTTTGAGTAATTTAGAGTATATTTTGACCTGTTGTCTAACGGACTTTTAGTGTGGGAACGTGAGTATGAAAAGCTTCCAAACCGCTGCCCTAATGATTGGGGGCTCTTTATTGTTGGGGAGTTGTAGCTCTCTACCGTTTTTTGGCGGCAATGAATCCCCGCCAGAGGCGGAAGTTCCGGCAACGGCTCCGGTTGCAGCAGATGCACCGGTGGCGGAGGAAGCCGCTTTAGAAGAAGTTCCGGCTCCGGAGTTTACCGATCCCCTAGTGGAAGATGGCAATACTTCGCCCGTGGGGAATTTGCGCAAAGCAACGGATCCAGACGATCGCCTCAAGGTAGCCCAAAGTCGTCAGGGTCGCCCCGATCCCTTTGCGGTCAATCCAATTACGGTTACCGTTGAATTGCCGCCGCCCACCCCCGTTCCCACCTTACCCGCTACCCCTAACGTACCGAATTTGCCAGGGGTTCCCACCTTACCCGGCACCCCCATTGGAGGCTTGCCAGATCGGCCGGTCGTCCCTACCGTCATTCTGCCGGATCCCACTTTGGCTAAAGCGATCGTGGTGACGGGGGTTGTTCAGGTTGGGTCTAGTCCTCAGGCGATTTTGCGGTCTCCCCTAGAGCCCTCTAGTCGTTATGTCAGTCCGGGTCAACGGGTTGCCAATGGAAAAGTTTTGGTCAAACGGATTGAAGTGCGGGGGTCTGATCCGGTGGTAATTTTAGAAGAGTCAGGTATTGAAGTGGTCAAATTTGTGGGACAACCGGCCGAGGTCACCCAACCCACAACGGAGCAAGGAGCCAATCCGGCCTAGCGCATTGCTCTAACGTCAGTTCTCCTCAACTTCCCGGTGACATTGGGCAGGCAACTTCAGGCGGAAGAGTGCGGCGCACTCTTCCCTGAACTGTTTTCGCTTGGGTGGAAAGCCTGAAATGGCTGAGGAAGAATCGGTTTTTGGGATGCCGCCCCAGCCGCACAACCTAGCTAGCGGTTACGCCCTCCTCCTCTTGCGCTTGTTTTTCCAGGGTAGCGATCGCTGCGTTGGTGGCAGAGAGACGGGTTTCTAAACTGTCCCGCATCCAGCGCAAAAAACTGAGTTGACGATCGCGGTATTCTTGACGGGTTTTCTGATCCCCAAAACAGCAGGGGACAAAGGGTAGCGGAAACATAAACAATCTCCTGGATAGTCAATAAAAGCCATTGATTTGTTCAGAACGGTGTTCCGAACAATGGGAAAGCCTCCCGCTCTTAGTGTACGATGCAAAAACTGTCAATGGCAGCCATTGCTCAGGACAAATTCCCGTTAAGGTAAAGGCAGTTCTGTTGAAGCCTTTGGTGCCTTTCCTCACGTTTTATGATGACTTCTCTTCACCCCAACTCTATTCCAGACCATACGACAACCCTTGAACCAATGCCGTCTAAAGAAACGAGGTCTTCCGTTCCTGAAGTGAGTTCTCAGGTTCTGCCTTGGCTAGCCAAAATGGCTTATCTTTTACTCGGAAACCTGGTTTTACCGTGGCATTTTCGCCAAATTAGCATTCAAGGCCAAGAACATTTACCGAAATCCGGCGCAGTCATTTTAGCTCCCATGCATCGGTCTCGCTGGGATGCTCTGATTGTGCCCTATGCAGCGGGACGGCGGGTAACGGGTCGGGATATCCACTTTATGGTCTCCATCAATGAGATTAAGGGGGTACAGGGCTGGTTCATTCGTCGTATGGGAGGATTTCCCATCAATAGCGATCAACCTGGACGACTCAGAGCCTTAGCCTCCAGCATCCGCCACAGTGTGGATTTACTCTGCCAGCGCAAAATGATGGTGGTCTTTCCCGAAGGCAATATTTTTCGTTCAGAGCAATTACAACCCTTAAAAACGGGTATTGCCCACATGGCGCTTCAGGCTGCTCAGACGAAGGATCTCG
>JBEAPM010000018.1:0-8325 GCA_041164445.1 Cyanobacteriota bacterium | reverse complement strand
TGGCTCTTCTGGATCGCTTATACTTTTGTAGTCTATGTTACTGTTTTTCTGGGAATCTGGGAAAAATCACGCTACCTGCACAAGATGCAATTTTGTCAAGCATATTAAACCCAGAAGAGCCATAAATTCCATAAAATAAAAGAGACCCGGAGACCACGCCTACCTCAAGCATCCCGTATTGCTGCTACCTTCCGGTTCTGACAAGGTTAGGGCGTTGTGATCGCATGGATCCGAGTCAGACTTTATTATAGCATCTCAACTCAATTCCGGGAGATAACGCGGTGAAACTTTCTCGATGGCTCATCCCCCTATCCATTGGCGTGCTAGTGGTGGTGGGAGTCGGCGGGGGCGGATTTTGGCTGTCTCGACAGCGTAATGCTAGTCGGGAGCAAGATTTTGCTAAGCTCCTGTCATCCGTTAGCCAAACCAATTTACAACTAGAAATTACTACCAGTGGGGTGGTACAACCCCTGAAAACCGTGAACCTCAGTCCAAAAACAGCGGGAATCCTCACGGAGTTGCGGGTGGAGCAAGGGGATTTTGTCCAGGCAGGCACTGTGTTGGCCAAAATGGACGATCGAGACTTACAGGCACAATTACAGCAAGCTCAGGGGCGGGTTGCCGAAGCTCAGGCTAGGCTGGCGGAGTTAGAAGAGGGTAGCCGACCGGAGGAAATTCAAGTTGCCCAAGCTCAAGTCCAACAAAGTCAAGCCCGTATCGAGGAAAACCGCGCCCGGTTGACCTTAGCCCAGGAGCGCTTACAACGGAATCAAACCTTGTTTGGCGAAGGGGCAATCACCCGAGACGATCGGGATGCCAGCCAAACGGAGGTGGAGCAGGCCCGGGCAACCTTGAGCCAGAGCCAAGCCCAACTTCGAGAGGCAGAGCGGCGCTTAGCCCAGCTTGAAAATGGCTCCCGCGCCGAAACCATTACCCAAGCTCAAGCTCAGTTAGAAACCGCCCAGGGACAATTAGCCGCCCTGCAGGTGCAACTGGAAGATACCCTGATCCGCGCCCCTTTTGCGGGCACCATTACCCAGCGCTATGCGGATCCGGGGGCCTTTGTCACCCCCACCACCTCTGCCTCTGCCACTGCTTCCGCAACTTCAACCTCGATCGTGGCCCTGGCCCAAGGGTTGGAAGTGTTAGCCAATGTTCCAGAGGTGGATTTAACCCAAATTTATATCGATCAGCCGGTGCAAATTGTGGCGGATAGTTATCCGAACCAAGTGTTTCAGGGGAAAGTACGCCTGATTGCACCGGAAGCGGTCAAAGAGCAAGATGTCACGTCTTTTCAGGTTCGTATCAGCCTAGTGGAGGGCTTAGCTGAACTCCGATCGGGCATGAATGTTGATGTAACTTTTCTTGGCCAGGTGCTCAAGTCAGCGATCGTTGTCCCCACCGCAGCGATCGTCACCTTAGAAGGGCGAACTGGTTTACTAGTACCCAATGCAAATCAGATCCCGGTCTTCCGCCCAGTGGTCATCGGTAGCACCGTCGGCAATCAAACGGAAGTCTTAGACGGGTTAGAACCGGAGGAACAGATCTTTGTGGATTTACCGCCAGGGGTGAGCTTAGCCGATGTCATAGAAGAGAACTAGGGGCTGTCATCCGTTAGCGATGCAATGCTGATTCTGTCATCGTTTCAGCCCCTAGTTGTAACACTGGGACGGGCGCGGCTCCTGTCGATACCGCCAGGCTCTGGACTTCTTGACATCCTCCCCTTGCTAAAGCAAGAGGAAACCTAAGACTCACGACTTAGGTTTCTGCTTCTTAGCACCTGCCTCCATCCTCAAGGAGTCTTGGTCTTATGGTCGCTCCACAGACTATCCCCGCAAGCCCTGCGGTTCTTAAGTATCGTTTTTCAACAGAAAAGACTGTTGTTAGATGAATGACGCGCCCTAGTTATCGGGCCGGTCTACCGGGAAGGAATCCACTGGATCCACTGGGGTCTCGAGATATAAGGGATCCGAATTCATTGCCCCAGGCACTGAATAGGGAGGCTCCACCACCTCCGGCTCTCCATAAAAAGGATCATCAAAGGAATCTGCATTGACGTTAGGAAGGGGCTCAAAGGGATCGGGCGTGAACTCCGATTCAGCAGATTCCTCCGTCTGTGCCGGTTCGGGAGCAATGAAAACGGGTTCTGGCGCAATAATGTCCTCTTGGGGAAACACGGGGGCAACCGGATCCCCATAGCCAGAGTCGTAATGGGGGTAGGGGTCATAGCTATCCCCTGCATAGTCGGCTTCGGGTAGAGGGGCATCTTCGGGAAACTCTAGTTCCAAGGTACCGGGCCATGCTTGGGGCGGAAAGGACTGATCCTTCTGGAAAAAAGACTGGGCAAAAGTATTCTGCGTTCTTTGCCAGCGCAAAAATCCTCCGGCGGTAAACCCCACTCCCATAGCGATCGCCATGACCCACAGTCCCCGGAGCAGCGGCCGAAAAGCCCCACTGGACGATCGTGAGAGAGGAGGGGGACTCGATGCCGGGGCTGGCTTAACTTGGACAGGGGGGCGAATCGCCACTCGGGTTTGAGCCGTCTTAACACCGGGATCTTCCGGCATGACTTCATTGCGAGCAGGAGGCGGCGTATGGGGAACTGATCCAGCAGCGGCAGCCTGCAGGTTAGGCAATTGGGCAGGGGAATAGGGCTGAGGCAAAAGGGTTAACCAGGCTTGAACACTATTGGGACGGCGATCGGGATTGAGATCCATCCCCTGTAAAATAGCGTCCTGGGTCATGGAGGTGAGATCAGGCTTTAAGACCTGGGGAGGCACTAAGGGGGTGGTCAAGCGTTGGGCCGCAGAAATTGGGGGATGTCCCGTCACCAAAGTATAGAGACAGGACGCTAAGCTATAAACCTCTAAACTAGCCCGCAACTCTGGGGGCATAAACGGCTCTGGCGCACTATAGGACGACAGGGGCTGACTATTCCAGCCCTGCCAAAACAGTCCCCAATCCACCAGCACGATCGCTTTACTGTGGTGGTGCTGAATTAGATTGTGGGGTTTAATATTCCCGTGAATTAAGCCGCGATCGTGAAGTTGCTGTACCCCTTGGGCAATCTGAAAGATGAAACGGAGGGCGGCGGCTTCTGCAAGGGCTCCCTGGGTCTTAATCTGCTGAGCCAAGGATAGACCTGAAATTTGCTCCATCACCAAACAAGGCACTCCCTTTTCTTCCAAATAATCGATCGTTTGGGCAAGATAGGGATGTTGAAAATGGCCAATCCGTTGCCAGATATATTGAAAACGTTGGCGATGGGCCGAGAGCAAGCCTTGATCCTGCAGTGGGAATTTGAAGAGAAGGGACTTGCCGCTAGAGACCTGAATCCCCTGTAACGTCAAGCTCGATCGCCCCTGTTTAACTAAGCGATCGAGAACATAACGGCCATTCCCTAAGGACATACCGGGCTGCAGAATTAAAGAATCAGGCATAGTTTAGAGGGCAATATTGCTGTAAAAAATCCTAGATTATGGCTTGACGTTCAGTAGTAGGTTATGCTTAAGGAGTCTAAGAAGAGTCTAACCTTCTTGCGTCATTCTTACATCATACCGATCCATACCCTACTTTATGACTGTTTCAACAACCTCAGACAAACTCCGTATCAGTTGGGAAACCCTCCTGTTCATGGTTGGCGTTCACCTAATTGCTTTGCTCGCATTACTGCCACAATTTTTTAGCTGGCAAGCGATCGGAGTCGCCCTAGGTCTGCACTTTATCACCGGATGCCTCGGCATTACCTTGGGCTGGCACCGTTTAATCGCCCACCGTAGTTTTCAGGTTCCCCTGTGGTTAGAGTATTTCTTCGTCTTTTGCGGTAGCTTAGCCTGCCAGATGGGGCCCATCTCCTGGATTGGGTTACACCGTCACCACCACCTCTATTCAGATCAACCCAATGATCACCACGATGCCAATAAAGGATTCTGGTGGAGCCACATGGGCTGGTTATTTTACGAGGTTCCAGTTAAGAACGAAATTCCTCGCTTTACCAAAGATTTAAGTGAAGATCCGGTCTATCGTTTTTTTGAAGATTACTTCCTAGCCGTTCAAGTCCCCCTCGGCATTTTGCTATACCTGTGGGGAGGCTGGAGCTTTGTGATTTGGGGAATTTTTGCACGGTTGGTAGTGGTCTATCACTGCACCTGGTTTGTCAATAGTGCAACCCATAAGTTTGGCTATCGCAGTCACGAAACCGACGATAAATCCACAAATTGCTGGTGGGTCGCCCTGGTGACCTACGGCGAAGGCTGGCACAATAACCACCATGCGTTTCAATACTCTGCCCGTCATGGGTTGCAGTGGTGGGAAATTGATACGACTTGGATACTGATCAAAACCCTGGAGATTTTGGGGTTAGCCAGTAACGTGAAGGTTGCTAAACCGTCCTAAAATTAGGGTATCTCGGTTCCTTAATTGAATTGTGGCGATCGATCGCCACAAACCTCATTCTTGCGAAAGCAAAAAATGTCATGAAAGAGTGCGGCGCAGAGCGTCGCACTCTTTCGCCTTAAGTTGGCGGACTAATAGATCTAGCTTTAAAAAGCTCTCAATCACTGCATGGGTAAGGGGTAGAGCATTGGACTTAAGGCTTGGTTTACAAATACCCTACCTAGTCAGACTTCGAGCGGTTGAGCCAATCATTAATGACACTTCAGACACTTCAGAGCACCTCAAAAAATTTTGCGATATGCGATAGTGACCCACGCAAAAACCAGGACTGCAGTGGACGGTTGCACCGCCCACCCCTATTAATCGAGATTCCCTTCAGCTATTGTGAAGCCCCGTAGTGAATTGTTTTGATCCACTTTAATCGCTTGGGTAAAATAGCCATACGCAGGTTAACAAAGCCAATAATCGTTAACCAGTGCAGCATATAAACAAACCCCAAAAGTGTACGGAAAAATTGCTGAAACCCAAAGAGAACGGTTTCACCCTCAGTATTTAAAGTAGCCGCTTTAACCCGATTGCTCCCCACCCATAAAGCAGTTAAAGTTAAGCTCAGAGCTAAGCTACTAAAGGGAACCAAGATAGGCAGACGATGCTTAACCAGCGAAAACAATAAGTCTGGAATCAGTACTGAGGGCATGAAGTATTGAATAAACCAAAAACTAATCACATCGATCGTTTTCAGGGATCCCATGTGATTCTGGAAAATCCAACGACAGTAGTCTAAATATCGTTGATATCCCCCCTCACCCCAACGATTGCGCTGGTTCCATAAATCTTGCAGTCTAGTGACCCCTTCTTCCCCCACCGCCGGATGTATACAAAATTCAATATCCCAACGATTCAGATGCAATCGGAAGGTCAGATCTAAATCATCCGTAATGGTTTCTTCATTAAAGTTGCCGCACTCTGCCAGAGCAATGCGCCGGATAAATTGGCCGTTGCCTCGCAATTCCCCAATCCCGGTATAACTAATGCGTTGTTGCTGGAAATAGGAGTCCAACATCATTTCCACCGATTGCCCCTTCGTCCAAAAGTTAAGCTCACTATTAGCGATCGCTTTGCGCGTTTGAACGGCCCCCACCTGGGCAGAAGTCTGGAAAATAGGCAGCACTTGACGCAGTAAGTTTGAGGGGATCTGGGCATCCGCATCAAAAACCGCAACAATGTCCCCCTGGCTTTTGCCCAAAATCGCATTTAACGCCCCGGATTTGCCCCCGTTTGCCATCTCAGCCGATCGCCGAAAGACGTTTAATTGAGGGTATTTTTGTTGTAAAGTTTGGAGAATCTCTGGGGTACGATCGTCACTGTTATCGTCCACAATCCACACCTCAGTACGATCGGCGGGATAGTCTAAATTACAGAGTTGCTCCACTAAGTTACCGATCACCGCTTCTTCATTTTTAGCCGCAGCCACCAGAGTCACACTAGGTCCCGTCAGGCACTGAGCATCAGAAAAAACAGGCGGTAAATCATGGGGCCGGGCTTTGATGAGTCGGACCGCTTGCAAGCTCAGCAAGGCCGTGAACCCGACCACAAAGGAAGATCCCCAAGACACTTGGTAGAGTGCAAATACAACTCCCCAGGATAGGCTGAGTACCAACGCGGCCTTCACCCGCCGGTAACGAAACCCCTGTTTATAATCCTGTCTCTCAGTCACAACTGACTCTACAGTCTCCGGATCGGAAGGTGAGGGAAAGGAGCTAAGGGACTCACAGGAATCCTGAAAGTTACTTGCCATAGATATTCTGCGTCGATTGCAATGATCTTCTTTATCCTCATACCATAAGGGTTTATGGCAACAAAAGGCTAGTATTCAATTCAGAGTAAAGGCTTTGAGCAGAAAATCCCCAATTCCCGAAACGGCTTTCCCCGGAACGGAAAAAGCAGAGAGGCGTTTAATAGTTCACGCCTCAGAGGTTGGCCGTCTGCCTTAAGTTGATTTCCCGCAGCTAACGTTATCTGTTATAATAAGCACCCAAGCGGATATGGCGGAATTGGTAGACGCGCTAGATTTAGGTTCTAGTGTCCTTGTGACGTGAAGGTTCAAGTCCTTTTATCCGCATCATTTTCATCAGGATTCTTCCTCAGTGATATTGGCACTATTGCAGACCTTCCATCGCGCCGCTGGATGGTAAATAGCCTTGCGGAGCCACGGAAAGGGGACCCAGGAAAGGCGTTAGCATAGAGGATAAGACCCAAACCACCTTCGATATTGACTCCCTGAGGGTTAAACTATAAGACTAAGCCAACTCAGTTTGGAACATCCATGCAACTTCTGCTCATCGAAGATGATGAATCCTTGATTCAACTCTTAGTTCCTGCCCTGGAAGCCCAAGACTATCGGGTAGACGTGGCGCAGAGTGGGGACCAGGGTCAGACTTTAGCCGAAACGGCAACTTATGATGTCATTATCTTAGATGTAGAACTACCACACCTCGATGGTATTAGTATTTGTCAGCAGTTACGTCGAAAAGGTCACTTCACCCCGATCGTTTTACTGACCGCCCGCAATAGCAACACCGATAAAGTTTTAGGACTGGAATCTGGCGCTGATGACTACATTGTCAAACCATTTCATCTAGAGGAATTGTTAGCCCGAGTTCATGCGTTACTCCGCCGAGAACACCACTTTTTACACACTCAAGTTTCTAACCCCGATCCAGAAGGCGACCTGTTTCAAGATCAATTGAGCATCATTTGGGAGCGTACCAAGGACATCACCTTTAGCCGCATCCAAGATTTATTTGAGGTGTTACAAACCTTGGAAAAAGGTGATCTCAGTCAGACCCTGTGTGAACGTAGTCAGCGAACAGCTCATAAACTAGCGGGATCCTTAGGCACCTTTGGCTTTACAGAAGGCTCCAAAATTGCTCAAACCCTAGAAAAAACGTTTGCCCAAGCGAATAACGTCAAAGCCTGCTTAGATGTGGCGCGTCCCCTCATTTTAGAACTGCATCAGGTTGTCATAGCCACCGATGCCCAACTTCATGATGTTCAACACCAGCAAAAAGAGCCCAGCAGTTCTAGATCCTCTAAAAGGCAGACCGTTCCGATCTTACTTCCCATCTCACCGGATTTTCCCCGGTTGCCCACCGAGGATCAAAGCAGTGCCCCTCAACTCGGCGACCTGTCCTTCGACGATGAACCCCTGAATTTCTCTACGATCGGGTGGGCTGACGCTCCAGAAAATGCCGATCGGAGCTTAGACTATATTTTATTGGTAGATAGCGATTTAGAATTTGCCCAAACTTTAGCCCACGATTCTGGAAGTTGGAAACTGGACTTCAAAGCGGTGCAGTCTATTCAGGAGGCTTTTGAAGTCTTACGGGACAGTTTTCCGAAGGTCTTATTATTTAATGTTGATCTCATTGTAGATCCATTAGATTGGCAAACCTTAAAAGATCTCTGTCAGAAATTCCCTCTGGATCTAGCGATAGTTATTCTTTCCGAGTTTGAAGGCTTAGAAAGCCGGTTTAAGGCCTTAGAACTCCAGGCCGATATTTTTCTACAAAAGCCTGTTACCTCTTCTCAACTCTTTGCCTCCGTCTCTCGATCCATGAATTTCCATTCCCACCAACGGGTCAAGGTGATGGTACTGGATGATGATGAGCAGGTGACAACATTATTGAGAACATTTTTACATGACACTTATTTTCAAGGCTCATTAGGGTATAATATGCTTCTGTATCTTTAATCACATTTTGTTTTATGCTAACTTCCAAACCCATCCTAACTGAAATTCTGAACCTTCCCGGCGTTGACGTAGAAGATTACTGTTTTGAAGCCAGCCATATTATTCTAGATGTTGAAGTACACGCCTGTGAAGCAGTGTGTCCTCGTTGTGGAAATATTAGCACTCATTTGCATCAA
>JBEAPM010000017.1:0-3782 GCA_041164445.1 Cyanobacteriota bacterium | reverse complement strand
ACACCGCACCCTGCTTCAAGCCGTACTCATACTGAAACGCATAGGCTTGAGGACAGCGCTGATAGCTCTGAAGCTTTGTTGCCGAAAGAGGATAGACCATACAACACCCTAAGACTCGATCACCCTAAAGTCTTTAGTTCACGCACATCCAATCTTTGTCAAGCTCTATTGTTACACTTCGTAACAATAGAGCTTAAAGAAAGTTAACAAAAGGCAGGTTGATCATGTTTGCACCCATCGTCATTCTTACCCGCAACGTCATGGGGAAATCCAAATTCACCCAATTACGGGGTAAAGCGATCGCCGCTCACTGTAAGGTGATCACTCAGGTTTGTAACAACTTTGGGGTTGAAAGCGCCACTCGCCAAAGCATGATCCGCCTGGCCAAAGATAACGGCAAGATGCTGGGTCTCCTCGTCTAACCCCAGTTCTTCATTTCAGCCTGGGTTCATGACTCAGATGGTTACTCTTCAGTTTTGACTCTCTCTCTCGACCTAAGCCTTCCTCTTCACTACAGGGAGGCTTTTTTTTGCTTTTCACTGACGGCTTTCCACTGAAAGCGAAAAAATTTAATGGAAGAGTGCGGCGCGGAGCGCCGCACTCTTCCGCCTGAAGTTGATAGCCTCACTGAAAACGGAAAAATTAACTGGCGATCGTCTTAAAACATCCCACTGGCAGCAGAAAATAAAACCCCAATCCCAATAATGGAAACGATCGCCCCGAGGATCGATCGCAGACTCACCGCCTCTCCACAGACCACCGCAATGGGGATTGCAAACAACGGACTCGTGGCGCTCAGGGTTTGGGCAATTCCCGCTAAGGTGTACTTCACTGCGGTTTGTTGTAACCAAATCCCCAGAAATGTTCCCCCAAAGGCACCTAAGAGAATGCCCACGAGCAAGCGAGGGGTGAACCGCTTCTGAATCTGTTGCACAGTTTGAAGGGGATCGAGCTTAACTCCTCGGCGTTGAAAGCCGAACAATAGGAGAGCCGTGAAGGTACCGGCACTGATGCGCACCAAGCTACTCCAGAGGGGAGAAATTTCCATTTCCAGAAAAACCGATCGAGAAAGGAGAATCCCCGTTGCCTGACAGATCTCCGCCACGAAAGCCCAGGCTAACCCCTGCTTCAACAGATCCGGGTTAAAGGCATAGGACAAAGAAGCCGTTCGTTCACTCAAGACCCAAGCCACCCCAGCGATCGTGATCAAAATGCCCAGCCAGGCCTGAAGGGAAAGATATTCTTGCAAAAAAAATAGCCCCAGCAGGGCCGTGAGGGGGGGAGCTAAGGTTTCTAAGAGCAATGCCCGCCGGGGCCCTAGGGTATTGAGTACCTTAAAAAAGGCCGTATCGCCAATGCCAATGCCCACTACACCACTGAGGCTCAGTGGAAGAATGGCCGCTAAAGGAATACCCGCGTTTAGACTGAAGTTTGTTTCCGTCAGGGCGATCGTTAGCAGTAGCATAGCGATCGCTGCGCATCCTTTCAGAACATTCAAGGCCAGAGCAGAAATTTGCTGACCTAACCAGCCATAAATCACAGAGGCTAATGCCCAAAGCCCCGCCGCTGTTAACGCCGCCACTTCACCAATAAATGGAGATAAGACCTCGGGTAAAACTTGCATTCCCAGAATCACTCAGCAAACCGATCAGCCGGACTGGCGCGACAGCGCAAACAAGGTACCCCCATTCGTTCCGGCATACAACCGATCGTTCCAAATTTCTAAACGGGTCACCGCCCCCCCGTTCAACTGCAGACGACCGATGCAGTGATAATCCCGCTCAGCACTAATCGCTAACTGCTCGATGCGCCCCATAAAATCCCCCACAAACAACGACGACTGATCCGGCATAACCGCGATCGTATAGGGCAGCCCGGCACTGGTATAAACCTTACGCACAGGGGGTTCCTGGGTTTTAAGATCAGCCATTTTACCTAAACTGTAGAAAGAACGATCGCTACAGCCCACAATAATTTCCTGGTCTAGCACTCCCCCACACAACACGGGCGCATCCAGGGACACCCGCCAAACTTCTTTCCCCGTTTGCAGATCAAAGGCAATCACTCCTCGGTAATAGCCCCAATACCCTTGGGTCGCATCTACCCCTAGCCAACACCCCTGCCAACACTGGGGATTGTGGTAGTGCCACCCCAGACTCAAATCTGGCAACAACCGCCAGAGATGACCATAGGCATCCGCCATCAACAGCCCCCCAGCACAGGACTGCATAGCCCAAATGATGTAGTAGTAACGGTAATCTCCCTCAGGACGAATTCCATAGATCGGTTGGGGGAGTTTAGCGCTCAGATCGTAGAGATTGCCATCATCACAACTGACCCACGGTTCCTCCCCAACGATCGTGAGGGAGTGGGTAGGCTTGGATAAGGTATAGCGCTGAATTTCATCCCCCTGGTGATCCACCACAAACAGTTGACCATCCCAGACTCCCAGCCAAATGCCTTGCTCATTCACCGCACTGCCCACAATCGGCAAATTCCAACTGCCCTTGGAGTTCACAATCTGATAACGCCACAATGGAGTTTCAGACAGGGATCCAGATAAGGCCTCATTCTGAGCAACCGAAGGGGGAGTGGGGCAATAATAAAACCCATTTTGTCGGGCTAGGGTGCCTAGCAGGGGCCAGATGTCTTGGCAACGAGGATCTCTAAAGTAGGAAGACAAGTCCCCCATGCTCTCCATCGTAAAAAAGGGCATATCCGCCAGTTCCGGCAAGTCCCGCACATTCTGAATTTCGTCAGGATAGGAAACAGACCCATAATCCCGCGAAAAAGCATGGGCACTTTCCCCCGGCATCCCCGGAAACACAAGTCCATGAAGAATGCCCGTTTCTACACTTTGCAGCAGGAAACGTCCCCGACCATCCCGATGGGCAATATATTGGTTTTGAGATTGGCTCATTTCCCTTCCCCCGTCATAAAGGCTCGCAATAAAAGCACGTCTTGAGGACGTTAGTCCTCCACCTCTAACCGCTGAATCTCTCCATAGGGGCGATAGAAGCCCCCCTGCTTAGCGGCCTTGACCCCTGTCACCCAATACCGATCGCCCTCTTGACGCAAATTGCGGGGAAACTGCACCATCCACTCCGGCTGATACCCCGCTGAAACCACTCGCACCCGCAGGTGTTGTCCTTGGCGGAAACACTCTAAAATGACCCCCTGATCGGGAGGCTTTACGGATTCTAAGCCCGTAGCTGTGGGCATGAGAGAGGATGGACTCACCGCAATGGTGGCGGTTTGGGGGAACTGTCCCCCCTGAGCCGCCCGCAACGCCACAGAACTCACATCAATGCAGGCTAAGACCCCCTGGTTCGTGGCAATGTATAGACAATCTTGCCAATGGTGCATCGAAAGGGCAGAACCGCAGCCTGTGCGTACCTGCCAGATCAGTTGACCACTCTGCTGGTCAAACCCATAAATGAGGGCGGAACTATCTGCGGCAAAGACATAGCGATCGTCTGCGTCAGTAGTACAGGCATATACAGAAGCGATACAGGAATACTGTCCTAATAGATCACCTGTTGTCCTAAAACACTGCACCTGTTTACCACTCGTAGCTACATAGAGCCGATCGTTTTTTTGACAGCCAAACAACACCTTACCCACCGTCGGTTGATGCCACAACTGACGACCATCGGCAAAATCATAGGCCGTCACCCCCTTACTATGACCGTGATAAAACGCTTCTCCATCACAACACAACATCCAACCCAGATTTCCCTTACTGAGCCGTGTCCAGAGAATTTCCCCCTCTGGATCAGTTT
>JBEAPM010000016.1:0-10783 GCA_041164445.1 Cyanobacteriota bacterium | reverse complement strand
AGTTTTGTATTATCAACGGACGGTGGGCTCTCCCTCGGATCTCGCTGAAACTGAAGGGGAGCAGACCAGCGTCTCCCCTGAGCCCTCGGATTGTGACGGAATTGCCACACTAGCTGGGGACGATGCTACGGCTACGGCTAAGGGTACGGCAGAAGTACCGATCGTTTCTGACCTGGGAGCAGGGCAACCCTGGGATCCCGGTGACATTGCCGACACGGTGCTAGAAGCACACTACAAAGCGGCGGAGTGGAAACGGTTACACCAACAGTATGGCCAAGGACAAATTATTGAACTGAGCCGCAGTGCTAAGCCAACGGCCTATTTTCATCAATGGGGCGTAACAACGCGGTTTATGGTGCCGGGGGATGTGCGTTACGTGTATTGCAGTTGTGGGGAAGCTCGATCGGAAGGGGACTCTACTAACCTCTGCAAGCATATTCCTTTGGCGGTGTGGGGGTTCCGATCGCTCCGGGAACAGTTTCCCCAGCAGGCTACGGGGGTGATTTCCACGGAGGTGTTTGAACCGATCGCACCTGCGGTTCTGGACGCGCTGGAAGCGATCGTGGCAGAGTTGCTGAACTTGGGGATTACCCAACTTTCTACTCCCGTTTTGGGACACCTGAAACGGGTGCTGAAACGCTGTGAAAGTGAGGGGTTAATCTGGCTGAGTGAAATTTGGTCAGAATTATTGCATCACCATAGCGACTACCAAAAGCAGGATGCCCAGTTTCAGCCGATTCAGGTGACGGAACTGCTGATGGAAGCAGAGTGTCGTCTGCGGGCCCTCCAGGTTCCCCACTGTCCTGTGCCTCAGTTGTGGATTCGTGGCTCCGCCTTCGATCGTCCCACTAGCCTGGGTTCGACCACCCTGGTGGGCTTGGGCTGTGGGGTGAGGGTGGGGCAAAAGGGGGTGCAATTACAGGTTTATGTGCAGGATCTCAAGTCAGGACAGGTGTTGATTATGGGGCGGGATCAGGAGTCTTCGGAGACTACGCCCTTTGCCCAGTTGGCCTTGCGATCGGGATTCAAGCGTTTTTCTCTAGCCCGTTTAGGGAGCCATCAAACCATTATTAAGGGGGGAAAACGACTACCCAACCAGGCATTTCGTCCTGCCCGGAGTACAGCGGCCAATCTCAATCCCCAAACCTTTGCTTGGGAAAATCTGCGTCCCCCCCTCCTAGTGGACAATGTTCAGTTGCTTCAGGAACATCTGGCGCAATGTCCCCCCCCGGCCCTGCGGCCTCGGCGCTTGGCGGATAATTTTTGGGTGATTCCGATCGCTGGGGTGAGGAGTGTCGAGTTTTCGAGGGTGGATCAGTGCATTGTGGCAGCGTTGCAAGATCCCCAGGGTAATGAGTTTAGCCTGCGTCATCCCTACTACGATCGGGGGGCGGAGGGGGCAGAAATTTTACTGCATTTGCTCCAGCACTATCCCGATCGGTTTCGCTTTGTCTCGGGGACCGTTAGCCCCAGTGCCCAAGCTTTGGTGATACAGCCCGTTGCCTTAATTGTGGAAGATCCGCAGGGGCAACGCTCTATGGTGCAACCCTGGATTGATACTCGTCAAACGAGAACTATGCCGACAAACTGGGAGGAAAACGATCGCCGTCTCTCTCAGACTCTCTCAGAATCCAGTCTCTCCGAGCCCCTACCCGATCGCGTTGGGTCTGTCGCCACTGCTGAAGAGACGCTGGAAGAGTATGTTACCCAGGTCAAAAACCTCGTCACAGACTTACTGATGCTGGGGTTAGACTCCAATGATGCCCAACTGCTCCAGCAGATTCAAACCTGTTGCCAACAGGGGCGAGCCCTTGGATTTCATCACCTCCTCACGATCCTAGAGGTGCTCCACAGCGAATTCCGGCGCAAAACCGCAGATCCCCATTGGCAAGCTGACCCTAGCCGAGCAGCGTTGCGGGAGTTACTGGTTTGGTTGAGTTTGGCCACGGGTTAGGGGAGCATCAGCAAGGCTTAAGGGGAGTCTGGAGTGGATGGCATAGAGATTCGGCCCGTCTTGCGATCATCTCCTTTGGGACTCATAGGATACGATCGCTCCCGTACCATCGTTCCATAATGTAATGGCATGTAATGGCTCTGTCGTTTACTTAAAGGGAACAAACGCAAATGACTTCAAATCACTCTCGTCAGACTGTTGGTCGCGGTTGCCTGTATGACAGTGTGCTCGATACGATCGGCAATACCCCCTGTATTCGGATCAATCATCTCGCTCCTGATCAGGTGCGTTTATATGTGAAAGCAGAAGCCTTTAATCCTGCGGCTTCCGTTAAAGATCGCTTAGCTATTAGCATTATTGAAGAGGCTGAACGGCGTGGCGAACTCAAACCGGGTCAAACGGTAGTGGAAGCCACCAGTGGCAATACCGGCATTGGTCTTGCGATGGTGTGTGCCGCCAAAGGGTATCCCCTGGTGGTGACTATGGCAGAAAGCTTTTCTATCGAGCGGCGTAGGCTGATGCGGTTTCTGGGGGCAAAGGTGGTTCTCACCCCTAAGGCTGAAAAGGGGTATGGGATGTACGAAAAAGCAAAGGAACTTGCAGAAACCAATGGTTGGTTCCTGGCCCACCAGTTTGAAACCAATGACAATGCCAAAATCCACGAAAACACCACTGCCCGCGAGATTCTAGCTGATTTTGCAGGAGAGCGGCTGGATTACTGGGTGACTGGTTATGGCACTGGCGGAACCCTGGCTGGTGTCGCTCGGGTTCTGAAGAAAGAACGGCCCGCTACCAAAATCATCCTCAGTGAACCGGTCAATGCTGCCCTGGTTGGCTCTGGCATTGCACAGGATCGGCATACCGATCATTCCCCTGCGGTGAGTCACTCCGCGTTTCAGTCCCATCCGATCCAGGGGTGGGCTCCAGATTTTATTCCCTATGTTTTGCAGGAAGCCATTGATCATCATTATTTTGATGAACTTGTTCCGGTCTCTGGCGTAGAGAGTATGGAATGGTCTCATCAGTTGGCTCAGCGGGAGGGCATTATCACCGGTATCTCGGGAGGTGCCACCTTTGCCGCAGCGATGCAGGTTGCCCAAAACGCTGAACCGGGATCCGTCATTCTGGCGATGCTGCCAGACACCGGAGAGCGCTACTTATCTTCGCCACTCTTTGAAAACATTGAGGAATTTATGTCGCCAGAAGAAATGGAACTCTCACGGTCAACTCCTAGATTCCAAATGTAATCTCTCGGGGCACCTCGAAACCAGCCACATTAAGCAGAGTCATCCAAACCATCCAGGACAAACTGAATATAGGGGGCATACAGTTCGGGTTCCAGCAAGAAAGAGTCGTGCCCCTTATCAGAATGTACTGTGATGTATTTGACATTAATATCAGCCGCTTTCAGCAGTTGAACGATCGCTAATTGCTCTTCGGGGTAGTAGCACACATCGGAGTCAATACTGAAGACGAGATGTTGCTGATGCTGGCAGGGCACCAGGGTGTCAGGATCCAAGTTCCCCATGATTGGAAAATGCTGCCACATATCCATGACCCTTAAGTAGCTATTTGCATCGAACCGTTCGGCAAATTTCTGACCTTGATGGAGCATGTAGGATTCAACCACATCGGAAAGGGAATAGAAGTGACCAATGAGTTCGTGGCTGGCAATTTGTTGTCTCGCTCGCCCCTCCATAACTCCCAGGGACACAAAGGTTTTATGGGAAATGATCCGCGCTAAGGCTAATCCATCGCTGGGCAGCGTGGTGGAATGATCGTAATCTCCATCCTTAAAATTTGGGTCATTCCGAATGGCCATAATTTGCTCAAAATTATGGATGCGCTGCAGGATCGTTACCTCAAGCCCAGTGGCCATCGTAATGACGATCCTCACCCGTTGGGGAAAGCGTGTGGACAGGAGCAGGGTTAACATTCCCCCTAAAGAACTGCCCACCACAGCATGTAATTGTTCAATGCCTAGGTGATCGACCAATTGCAGTTGACTATGGAGAATGTCCAGGGCATTCACCCGGGGAAAGGTATAGCCATAGATCTTACCCGTCTTGGGATTGATGGACAGTGGGCCGGTTGAGCCATAGCAACTGCCTAAGTAGTTGGCGCAAATAATAAAAAAACGGTCTGTGTCCAGGGCTTTACCGGGGCCAATAAAGTTGTCCCACCACCCTGTCCAACAGTCTTCCGTCCATAACCCATCCACACCGGCCACCTGTGGATTAAACCCCGCCGCGTGTTGACTGCCCGTTAAGGCATGGAACAGTAAGATCGCATTACTCGCATCTTCATTGAGGGTTCCATAGGTTTCGTAAGCGATCGTTGCTGCATCCAACGGCTCTCCTGAGACCAAGGGAAAGGGGCCGTTCGCTGTGAGATCAAAAAACTGTGTTGTTACGGGACCAATACTCATCGCAAATTATTCATGCCTCGACTAGAGATTCTCGCCCGTGGGGGTACCGACTTCAGGCGGAAGAACGCTCATCCCTCAGAGGGTAGATTTATTCTTGGACATCACCTTAGAATTTTTGGCTACCAATTTAAGGTGGGAGAGTGCGGCGCTCCGCGCCGCACTCTTCTATTCAATTTTTTCACTTTCAGTGGAAAGCCAAATTTTTAATGTACAAAAGCCCGATCAACCGTCAGTGGTTAAGGGTTTCACATTATGTTCTCAAGGTGTTCTCAAGGTGTTCTCAAGGTGCTTTTCAGGGCTTGATCCAGATCCATGACAATATCGTCAATGTGCTCAATCCCAATGGACAGACGAATCAGTTCAGGACTAATGCCGCCCGCCTGCTGGTCTGTGGCTGAGAGTTGGGAGTGGGTTGTGGTAGCAGGGTGAATGGCTAGACTTTTGGCATCTCCCACATTGGCCAGATGAGAGAAGAGGGTGAGTTTTTCAATAAATTGTTGTCCAGCCGCTTCGCCACCTTTGATACCAAAGACCACCATCGCGCCAAATCCCTGTTTCAGATAGCGTTGAGCTACGGGGAAAGCCGGATCCGTTTCTAGACCGGGATAGCGTACCCAGTCCACCGCTGGATGCTGAGAGAGAAAGCGAGCTACCGCCAGTGCATTTTCAGCGTGACGTTGCATCCGCAAATGCAGGGTTTCAATGCCTTGTAAAAAGAGCCAGGCGTTATCCGGGGCAATGCAGGCTCCCAAATTCCGCAACGGTACCAGACGCATCCGCATTAAATAAGCGATCGCGGATAAATCGCCAAAATCGTAAGCAAATCTTAATCCGTGGTAACTGGCATCCGGCTCCGTCATCAAGGGGAATTTAGCCGATTGCCAGTTGAAGCGCCCAGCATCCACAACAATCCCTCCAATGCCAGCCCCATGGCCCCCTAACCATTTGGTGAGGGAATGGATCACAATATCTGCACCGTGTTCAATGGGACGTAACAAATAGGGAGTGGTAAAGGTGCTATCTACAATAAGGGGAAGACCGTGATCGTGGGCAATTTGGGCGATCGTTTCTAAATCGGTGACTTCTAAAGCAGGATTACCGATCGTTTCACAAAACACGAGTTTGGTCTGTTCTGTAATCGCCGCTGCAAAGTTTTCCGGTTGACGGGGATCCACAAAGCGAGTGCGGATACCAAACTGAGGCAGGATGTCCTTAAACATCGTGTAGGTGCCGCCGTACAGGTTATTCGCAGAGACGATTTCGTCCCCCGTCTGACAGAGATTAATCACACTATAGAAAATGGCGCTGGTGCCAGAGGCTAAGGCCAGGGCTGCGGCCCCACCTTCCATAGCCGCAACCCGTTGCTCTAGAACATCTTGGGTGGGATTGCCCAAGCGGGTGTAAATATTGCCCAACTCCTTTAAGCCAAACAAATTGGCAGCATGTTCCGTATCCCGAAAAACATAGGAACTCGTGCGATAAAGGGGGACGGCACGCGCCAGGGTTGTGGGGTCAGGGGTTTGACCTGCATGTAGGCAGCGAGTTTCTAGATGCTGAGGAGTGTTCATTTCTATCTTGATGTGATCACGTTAAGGAACGATTCTAAACTAGATAGCACCATGGTCAAGGTTCAAGGTGCGGGTGAACCGCCGATGGTCTTGAATTTAGTCCCAATCCGCCAGGGCATCGGCCCAGTTATAGAGCAGAATGCGAATCTGATCCCGACGGGTTTCAAAGGTGGCGGCAATCCAGATCATCAAAATACCCAGCCCTAAGCCGATCGCCCATTTGAGCAGGGATTGTTGGGTCACTAAAATAATCAGTTGGTAAAAGCTATACCCGAGGAATGTGGCGGTGCCGATGTATAAAAATGCCCGGATGCGCAGTAGTAACCCGGCAAAAATGCTCAGTAAGCTCAAGCCCACAATGAGGACGGGGTTCCCTTGATCCGGCAATAAGGGGACAGCGCAAATCAGAGTGGTGGCGAGGAGCCTTAGGTTGTGGCGGGTTTCCCGGTTATCTGGATCTTGGAGTTGAGGGTCGATCGTTGTCACCCAGAGGAGGGACAGAGCAAGGGGGATGCTATACCACAACCAGCCCGACCGATCGTTTTCAATACACCAGCGCCAGATCGTGGCATCTAAAAAGAGCAGGGCTAAATAAGATAATCGCCCTTGCTGGGTACGATAACTGAGAACGCCATAGCAGATGGCCACAATGAACCAACTACCGGAGGTTGCCGTTCCCACCGTGGCGATCGCTAAGAGCAGCGGTAGACCAATCCCCACCTGTTGCCAGGGAGTGGCAACCCAGCCCCAGCGCTGCCAGGGGGCTAGATAGAAGACCAAACACAAGGGCGTGACGATCGCTAAGCCCCATTCCCGAAAGCCCTGTTGCCAAACCTCCGGAGCGATCGTCCAGGCATAGAGGCAGAGCCCACTGAGGTGTAAGTAACTGCCGTAAGTCCACATGACTGCCGTCTCTTGCTGGGGGTTGTACCGGGCTTGAGCCAAGGCATAGCCCAGGAGCAGAAGGCCAACACTAAAGGGGATTGCTGCGGCAACCGTGGGGGTATAGCGATCAGTGAGCCACAGAAAAATCAATAAACCACTACTACTGCCCCAGTGGAAGTGGGCAATCTGCCGTAAATGTCTCCCTGAAAGTCTCAAATAACGGCTCAAGACGGGCACGGCCCCGTAGCGATAGAGTAGGGCCAGTCCACCGCCTAATCCAGCCCAAGCTAATAATAAGGTCTGGAGATCTTGGCGGAGGGGAAACGCGATTAATTCAGCACATCCTAAGGTCAGTCCCCCCATTCCTAGGGGTGTCCAGACTTGCCAAGTTGACTCAGTGGGGTGCTCCTGCGGCTCCGCAGACCGACCGACCTGGAGGGCAATCCAACTCATGCCGAGGGTAATGACCCCAGTCCAGGGGGTAAACAGTCCTAAACGGCTGATGCCCGCTAAACCTGCCCAGAGGAGGGGAATCACTTTTAAGCTCGTGAGGGAGCGGTGACGGGAATGCTGACGGGTCAGGTAATGACCGAGGAGTTGAGTGCCCAGTCCAAGACCTAAGTGTGACCACAGTAAAGCATGGTTGAGGTAGGGAGTAGCCCACCTTCCCTGAGCGTAGCTGAGTCCATGCACGAGTAAGAGTTCCACTCCCCAGGCGAGGGTGTAAAGGTCACTGTTAGTGCGCCAGGGATAACTCCGCTGGAGTAAGGCTATGCCAAAAAAGCCGACTGCCCAGAGTAAGACCACGGGAACCGTTGCCCCGGAACTGAAGCTCCAGCCTGCGATCAGGGCAGTAAGGGTGAACATTACCCCTAGAATAATGCCGATCGTTCTGCCCCAGCCCTGCAAGGCCCGATGATAGGCTTGGGTAAAGGGTTTGAATGAGGCGGGTAAGGGCGTGGGTAAGGAATCTGAAAGGTCTGTTCCCGCTACTCCTGGCCGGCCCACAGTAGCTTGAGACGATCGCCTCGAAAACCAGAGAACACCCCGATCGATGCCCCAGAGACCATTCAACACCACGGCCCAGTAAATGAGCCATTCCCCTTCTTGGACAGCGGTAGAAAGGGCCAGGGTACTACTGAGGAACGCAAAGCCTAGGGTCAGTGTGGCTAAACCAGTACTGGGGACTAACCAACTGTTAATCAGGAGATTGACCAGGGCAAACAGTAATCCTAACTGTCGGGTGGGTAAGAACCCAAGCGTGAGACCCTGCAGCAGGCACAGGGACAGGACACTCAGAAATACCGCAAGATGGCGATCGTGCTTCCCGTCTTTTGAACGGTGCCAGCCCTCTAATCCCGTCAGGGTCAGGGGAATACTGCCCCAAAGTAAGGAGTGATAGGGAGAAATTTGTTGCGTGAGGGTGGGCAGTAAAAAGAGCCCATAACTGGCCAAGGAAAAGAGACTCGCCCACCCTAAACTACTGCGTTGCCCGTGCCAGAAGCGACTGTCCCGCCGAGGAGTCAGCAGTCCCATACTCCAGTGCAGGAGGGCTAACCCCAGGGTGAACCGTGCCCAACCCAGTAGGCTCCAGTTTGGATTGAGCCAAGCCATGCCAAACAACAAGGTCACGAGGGCTAAGGCGTGGGTGAGATAAACCCCAAAAGGATGACCGGCAGACCCTTGACTAGAGCGGCTAGGGCGCAACAGAGTCAAACCGGAAGCGATCGTGGCGAGGCCAAAGCAGAGGGTACTCAGGGGCGTAGTCACTAAGCTCAGGGTCAGCAAGATGGAAGTTAAAGCGATCGTTAATCCATCCGTAAGGCGCACCAGGTCATCCTTGCGACGCACTTGGAACCACTGAGCCGCAATAATCAGCCCAAACACGTAGAAAAATCCGGTCAAGCTCAGTAAGCTGAGGGGGTAGTCCTGGGTTCGAGTGATCCGGGTACCCCAGGCAACGATCGCTGCTTGGATGGGCACGGGAACGATGCGCCAGAGTTGATACCCCAGTTGCAGAGCGATCGTCACAAGGGTGAGCCAATCCTGTCGTCGCCATTGCCGTTGTAAGCGCTGCCCCCAAAAGACTAGACCAATGATACTAATGGCGATCGTTTGTAACGGTAGCGTTGCCAAGGTTACACCCCAGCCCGCTAAGATCAGTGCGATGCCTAAAAGCTCCGCTATCCGGGGTAAAGGAACCGTCGGACGAGGACGAGTGACAAACCACCCCGCCAGGGCGATCGCTAAGCCCAGTTGGGGCAGATCCACCCCTGCTACAAAAATGGCCCGTAACACTAAAATGGCCAGACCATACCAGATCGTCCAATGCCCTAACCCCTGTAGAGGATATAGTGTTGCTTCTGGGGGATCTTCTGGCGCTAAGATAGCTGTTGTGTTTTGAGGAAAGCTGTTAGTTGCTGTCGGATCTGCCGTAGACTCTGACGAAGTGTTTCTTGACGCAGGATTTCGCCTTGCAGCCAGTTGACTGGGCAGCCAGTGACTGAGGGGAGTGGCGAACACTCCACCATAGACGGCAATAAAGGGCCAGCCTGGAACTCCCCAGCCCCATTGCAATACACTTAAAACCGCAAAGCCCCAGAAAGACTGGGACTGCTCCCCTTGCTCTGCCGGATGATGGGTTGTGCTGAATGCTGCGGGTGGAGAAGCATGGGTGAGCCGTTGCGTTACGCCAAAGAGTAGGGGCACTGAAACCAGCAAAGTTAACCAACCCATGCCACTGTGCCAGAGGCTCAAACCGTCCATCGCCCAGAAATTGACGGGCACCAGCAGTAAGCTGACACATTGCAGGGTTTGGGTCGTGAGCCGTAATTGCGATCGTTTTTGACAAACTTGACTGACCCCAAAAAAGGCTAGGGTATAGGCCAGTAGCACGAGATATTGCGCCCAGGGGCTAAAGCGGTTCCACTGACTGGCCGCCAGCACACCGGATGAAACAATGACCAGAAAAACCCCGAGGAACAACAACCAGCGCAGGCTAATTTCCTCTGCGAGTCCTTGAATGAGACGACTGATGCCCTTTGCTGGACGGGGAACGGGTGATGGGATGGGGGGATTAACGTATTCCGTCCCCCATTCCGGCCGCGACTCCGGTAATGGTTCCGGTAGTGGTTCCGGTAGAAAGTCATCCTCTGGATCGTATTGACGCGCTGAGGAAACGGTATCAGAGCCGATCGCTCTTTCCCCTTGGGCGGGGATCACCGCCGGTTGCGGCTCCGGTAAGCGACTACTAAGATTAATTTGACACCATTGCTGCACCTGGGATTCACTAATGAGTCCCCGTTGCAGCCAATCCTCTAATCCCGCGAGTAATTGGGGATGGTTGCTCCGAACCCGGAGTGTAAAATGAAGCAAGCGATCGTCTGGTAAACTCATAACAGGAGAAGCGATCCGGCATGGCCGAGGCTACCGAAGGAAAGAACTCAGACCATCATGGCATTTGCCACGCTCCTTCTCACAACACTTGTGACACTCTTAAGGACGGCAATATGCAAGCCTTTAGCCCTACCCCTCCCTCCTGGACTGATCAAGCAGTTCATGCCTTTGAGTTTTGTTGCCCAAGCTGTCATCAGAGTTCTTTAGAGGCGAATGCGGCCTGGATCAATCGCCGTGCTCCGGTGTATCACGAGGATTACCATCGGAAGTGGCAAGAATTCTATCAATGTTCCTGTGGCACGGTTTGGTGGGCCTGGAGTAGCGATCGCCCTCCTTCTCCTTTGCAGATTTCGGAATCGTTATAGTGTAGGATGCTGAAAAAAAGGTCTTACGAAGTTGAAAAGAATTTGAAACGATCGTTCTCCCCAATTTCCTCTATCCAAACGATCGTTTTTTATCATTTCTTCATCACCGAATCTGTTTTAAAGAGTGGAGAATTAAATTCATCAACCGTAGTGGTACGACACAGCTAAAATAGTGCAATAGATAGTA
>JBEAPM010000015.1:0-7293 GCA_041164445.1 Cyanobacteriota bacterium | reverse complement strand
TAGCCTTAGCCTGCAAAAATTCCTATTCTTATGTGGGTCATAGTCCAAATTTTCAATTTTTCAACGTGCCCTATCGTTTATAAATTGACAGAGGCTCGACATTTAGATGCTGGCATTTCAGTTTGGTTTGTACCCTAAGACATAAATTGACTGTGCTTTACGCCAAGTCGTATCAAACTCCCCTAACGCTCCCTCTTGGTATTGCACTTCTTGAACTTTGCAGAACCCGGCTTCTTCCATCAATAGGGCAAGCAGTTCCGTATCATACATAAACCGATGACCCCAGCCATAAATCAAGAGATTTTTCCCTAAAAAGGGACTCACTAATTCCTGCGCTTTTGGCCAAGAATCTTGATCATATTTACCCAAAAAGGGGACACTGACACGCAAACAGCCACCGGGCTTTAAATATTGAAAACAACATTTTAAGGCCTGTGGTGCAACGATCGCGGGGAGGTGTTCCAAGACATGGGATAAAATAATCCCCTCGGCACAATTTAATAAATGTTGATCGAGATAGGTAATATCTAAAAAAAGTTCATTCTTAATTTTGTGCTGGCCCACTAAGAGCTTCAGAAATTCACCCCCAGAGGGTAAAATGTCGGTGCGGATACAGCCCGCTTTGGTCATGTCACCACACCCTATATTCAGCAAAATCGGCTCATTTTTATAAGCCTGCAGTTTTCGTTTGTTATACCCCGTGATCTGAAAGAGCCGTGTCAGAGAAATAGATAGCTTTCTTAAAAATGCACCGCCAATTTCAAGGTGTAATCCATTCGCAGGGGCGATCTGCTGGGCAATCTTATAAAAGCTCCTGCGTAACTGTTCTCGTCGCTCGGTGTCAATGGTGTTCATAGTGGTTGTAGGGGCAGTGCTAATCAATAGGGCTGATTTTTAGTCTGGTCTTACTAGGGGCTGTCATCATTTAGCGCTGAAGTGTCTATATGGCAGTCGTTTCAGCCCCTAGTTATGTTTGCTGGAGCGGGCGCGGCAACCTTGATGTCGCAAGGCTTCTAGACTTAATTGGTGACGCGCCCTAACATCTGCAGGTGTGATTTCTACTTCACCCTTGGCTCAATTTTATGCGCTTTACCGCTAAAAGTCGAGAACGATCGTTTTAGCCTCTTACCGGTGCAGACGAGAGAAGAAGCGTTCTTGTAGTTGGGCTAAAAAGCCTTGGACTTCGGGAATCTGGAACTGGCTAGCCATACCTACAAATCCTAGGAGCCCCAAGACCCCAGACAGGCTGAGATTGAGCAATTGGGGGAAAAATCCGGTATTCCCTAAACCGATCGCTAGACCACTAGAGGTGCCCCAAGCTATTCCTCCTGCCAGAAGGCTAGCACCCAAGAGTTGAGCAAAGGCGATCGTCCATTCCAGTAAAGGTAGCCCACCCAGGCGACGATAGAGCAACATCAATAAAATAATCAGGGAAAAAGTATTCACTCCGACCGTGGCATAGACCAGACCCGCAGCCCCTAAATTGAACACTCGAATACAGAGATAATCTAAACCAGCGTTGAGAAAAATATTGACAATGCTCACGCGAAATGGGGTATTGCCATCTCCCAAAGCATAAAAAACTCGCACAATCACATCTCGTCCTAAATAGACGAACATCCCCACCCCATAAGCAATGACTAGACCCGCGACAATTTGGGAAGATTCCTGTTGAAATGCACCCCGTTCATAGACCACCTCAACGATCGGTTTGGCTAGGACTACAAATAAACTGCCAATGGGCAACATCGTCAGGGCGGTAATTAAAATGCCTTGGCGAATGCGTTGTTTTAATTCTGTCCAGTGTTGCGGTTCCGCTAACCGGGAAAAGACCGGCATCAAGGGCACTAAAATCATATTAGAGAGAATGCCAAGGGGGGTCATTGCTAATAGCCCCGCATAACCTAGAGCCGCCGCAGCTTGGGGAATATAGGAGGCAAAAAAGAGGTCGGTATAAACATTAATTTGCAGCATTCCTGAGGAAAAGGTGGCAGGAATTAAGACTTGAAAGACCTCTTTGACCCCTGGACGGCGGGGATTAAAGCGCAAGCGTAACCCACCATATCCCGATCGCCATTGGGGGGGCAGTTGCACCAACCATTGAACGATCGCCCCCAGCAAGGTGCTACCCGCTAAGACCCCTCCCCCTAAGGTGGCATAGCGAGGGGAGACAATTTCTGGCCCCAGCCAGAACCATAGCCCCCCAATCCCCAAAATGACAGCAGTACTGGAAAAGAGGGGACTGATGGAGGGGAGCCAATATTGATCCGCTGCATTTAAGGTGCCAAATCCAATGCCAATAAAGCCCGCCAACATGGCCATCGGGGCCATAATTTGAAGTTGCTGCACCGCAATTTTGTGGATAAAAGCACCTTCTTCGCTCAGGCTTAGCCCCGGAGCTACTAGGTTAATTAAGGGATCGGCCCAAAAGACCATGGCCACTGTGACTACCAGTAACACCACCCCCACCAGCGTGGTAATGGTTTCGACGAGGGCTGCAGCCGCTTTACGATCCTGCTTGGCTAAGGCACTGACGATCGCGCTGTGGAAGGGGCCATTAATGCCCCCGAGCAGAATTAATAAAAACCCTGGAATGACATAGGCATAGTTATAGGCATCAAAGGCAGCCCCGGTTCCGAAGGCTGCCGCAATGGCCTGTTGACGAATTAAACCAAAGATTTTGCTAATGAGGGTTGCCGCTGCAACGATCGTGGCAATCATGCCCAGAGATCGTTTTGAGCCTAGGCTAGAATCCGCCTGCGGATCACCCGCAGGATCGTTAGGTTCAGCAGGATCAGGGGACTCTGGGGAGTAATCAGATTCGGGCATAACGGGGGGCAGGTGCCTGAGAAGGTGGAAATACGGACTTCACAAGAAAAGAGGGTTGCTCTCAGTGTCTTTAGACCTGAGCAGAAAAAC
The DNA here is from genome assembly GCA_041164445.1 of Cyanobacteriota bacterium. Taxonomy (GTDB): domain Bacteria; phylum Cyanobacteriota; class Cyanobacteriia; order Prochlorotrichales; family Prochlorotrichaceae; genus JBEAPM01. The sequence continues at coordinate 4,374 of JBEAPM010000015.1, read as the reverse complement.
AGATCAAGCAGTTTTCACCGTCGGCGGAGAAGAAGGACGGGGGTCTCCTGAACGCAGAACGGGGCAGAGTAACTCTCCGTCACTCTGCCCCGTCTACAAGGCTACTCACAGTTGATGCACAGTAGTTGATTTACTGGGGTAAATAAGCCATGGGATTGACTGCACCATCTCCAGCCGGGTGGATTTCAAAGTGCAGGTGGGGCCCGGTGCTATACCCGGTACTTCCCATTTCCGCCAGTTGCTGACCTTGGCTGACATATTGTCCCTTTTGCACCAAAATACGATTGTTGTGGGCATAGAGGGTAATACTGCCATCGTCATGACGAACTTCTACTAAGTACCCATAACCACCAGAGTTCCAGCCTGCGGTAATCACCTCTCCTGGAGCCGCCGCAACGATCGGCGTACCAATGGGAGCGGCAATATCAATACCTTTGTGCATCCGACCCCAGCGCCAACCATAACCGGAGGTTAACACCCCTTGAGCGGGCCACATGTAACCCGCAACAGCACGATCCTTGGGTAAATAAGGATCGGCACTCAAAGAGGGTAAAGCCGGGGAAACGGTTTGTCCAACCAGGGACTGAACCAGGGGTTCATAGTTAGAAGATCCCACGGGAGCCGCTGCTAGGATTTGAGTGCTATCCGTCGTCATTGCAGGGCCAGGGCTGGAATAGGCTTGAGGATTAAATTCAGGGTTAATCCGATCACGACTGGATAGGCTGGAAATCCCAGACTGTTGGAGGGCTGGTACCGTTGGCGCAGTAGTCGTACTCGCAGCTTGCACTGGAACCGCCGCTACGGGAGCAGGGGCAACTGGTTCGGCTGCTGTTTCATTGATCTGACCGTTACGATATTGTTCCCGGAGGGTGTTGACCTCCATCAGCAAACGACTCACATAGTCATTCTTGCTGCTAGGGGTTTGCACCGCTGCCGGTTCAAGAACTTCCGGGATTGTCGCCCCAGCACTGGGGATAAAGGGAGTCGTTACCGTGAGGGACGCAACCGCAACTTGGGGCACCTCACTGGGAGCCACCGATGCCGCTGGACGGGGCAAGGAAATGGGCTCCTGAACGATCGACTCTAGGCTAGGCACCGTTGGGATGACTGCGGTGTTGACCTGAAGTGCATCTTGAACCGCAACTTGCTCACGAATGGCTTGGGGAGCTTGGGGCTGACCGAGTTCTAAACTCGGCGTTGCAGGATTTGAAGCAACTTGAACGGCTTGATCCGAAGCTAAAGCAATAACATTCGCAGTATGACTCGGGATAATTAGGCTTTGGTTGACCCGGATGACATTGGGGTTAGCAATGCGATTCGCTTGAATAAGGTCTGCCATGGGCAAGCCATAGCGTCGGGAAATTTTGCTGAGCGTATCGCCGGGACGAACTTGATAGCTTAATTCCCCTGAAAGAGGATTGGTGGGCTCGTAGGGAAAACGAGAAGTATCTTGCCTAACAGCGGAGATTAAATCCGGTGAAACCGGTGGATTCTCTTCTACAGCTTGAGGCTCGGTTTGAGGCTGAATCGAGCTTAAAACGGGGACATTGGTTTGATCGCTCGTACTCGCCTCAGGCACCAAAGCCAGCTTTAAGCCCGCATTAGCCCGGGGAATGCCAATGACTTGATCCACCTTCAAGAGATTGGGATTTTCAATCTGGTTCACCGCCACTAAGGTCGCCCGAGCCACTTCGTAGGTGCGGGCAATTTTGTCGAGGGTATCTCCCGATTGAACTCGATAAGGTACTAAATCTGCTAAGCCCACATCCGAGGTTTGAGTCTCGGGTAAAAAGGCGATGGGCACGTTCTCTTCTTGAACGGCAGAGGGCTTAATTTCTAGGGGAATCGAGGGATCCGCAAGGGCAACTTTCTGCCCTCCCTTAACGTCGGCATTGATATCGAGGGAGAGAAGCTCAGATTTAACAATGGGCTTTTCGTCGGCAACTGCAGCCAGATTTTGGGACTCCGGCGCAATGGTTTTCGTGATGAAAACCCGAGGAAACTGAAGAACTTGACCGACCTGAAGCGGGCTCTCTACCGTCAGGTGGTTCAGACTGGCTAAAATTTCTGCTTCTATCCCGTACTGCTGAGCAATACTCCACAGGGTTTCTGTCTCTGCTACCTGGTGGGTAAACAACTCATGGGGATAATAATCTGAGAGATCAAAGGCGGGAGCGGAGGCACTGGGCTCAACCGCAGAAAAAGAGACATCCTCAACTTGCAGAATCGGTGACACGATCGCTTGGGGCAGTGAACTATTCCCCATTGCGGCTAAGGAGTCAGAGGAACTATCAGGAGCAGACCAATTTTGGAGGGGCTCCAGAGTTGGAGTGGCTTCTGCCGCCAGAACACCCTTGGTATTCCAGAGGGAAAGCAAATCCGAAGACCCTACCGAGAGCGCTAAGCCGACCATTGCAGCGGAGGTGCGAACTCGACGGTGGCGATTATTATTTTCGATGGATGGGATGGGCACTCTTTCGTTGAGAAAGAGAAAATCCGGTACATCTGCCTGAAGACTCTCTGAAGCAGTAGAGTTGAGCACAAGTGCCAAGGACGGCCGCTGCACTTCAGACTGCTTAACAGGAGCCACCCCCCCATAGGTAAAAGACCCACGGTGAACTGCGCCGTAGGCAGATGAGTGTTTGACTTTATCGGGAAATCCTCGCTTCAAAGAACGACCTCCTGGTGTTCAGAAATCAACTGTCCTGCAAGTGGAACTTTAGGAAAGCTCACTGTCGTCCATTTCGCTAGGCGATCCGGAGGAGAAAGGTGAGTCTTAAGAACCATGCTGTCTTCAGGATCCAGGGGCTTGTGTCGGAAATCTTAAGCTTAGTTAAGCTTGTGATGCTCCTCACAAAGACCGGGGAATCTATGAAAGACAATGGATAGAGTTCGCGATGACTTCTATCCCTTCCTAATTTCTCCGGGAGACCCCGTTGGGGATCAGTCCTGAGAAATAACAGTCATGTTTTTGCCACAGGCAACTCTATCAAAGTCCTGAAGTTTTACCGACTGTAAATATACCTAGCAGAGCTTACCTTGATTTTTAAGTTTCGACAAGACATTCGTTAACTATCATCTCAAGGACTTGACAAATAGCTTGAAGTCTGCATGAAAATGTTTACTTCAAAAGAGTCCTCGTTTATGGGATTCAGAGCTTGTGGAATCAGGCTTTGCACTGGTTAAGGGGATGGATCCGCAGATGAGTTTAGCATTAAGTCTGGGTGAGATAGAGTAAATCCCTAAAAGTGCTGCGGGGTAAGGGGTTTCGTGACTGTCAATTCAGGAACACAAAACTCGGTACCGCCGATTCTACAGCCTAAATTAATCGAGTCTTCTAGAAGCGGTGAAGGGAGTCAGGATGAACTTGATAAAACGCAACAATAGGGGAAGTCAAAGGCTCGGATTTAGGTCGGAAAATTCTTTGCAAGGGGCTAAAAAACCATATAAATCTCTTATAGGGTAGGGATAATATTAATTTCCTATGCCTGCATTTCGCTCAATTTAAGCTATGTTTTCGCAAAAAACCGGTACTTTAACTTTTAACAGACCTTCGCACCGCCATTGAGTAAGCCTAATTGGCGGCGGGCTTCAAAAAGAGCAACGGCAACACTTACGGATAAGTTAAGGCTCCTCACCTGGGAGTAGTCGATGGGGATAAATACGGTTTCTGTACAGGCTTGTAAAACGGACTCAGGGAGCCCACTGGTCTCTCGGCCAAAGAGCAGACGATCGCTAGGCTGAAAGGTAAAGTGAGTGTAGTTATGTTCCCCTCGGGTTGTAAAGCCGATCAATCGGGTATTCAAGATGGGGGTAAAGGTCTGCTGAAAATCTTCCCAACTGAGATGTTGATGCAGATCGACTGCAGGCCAATAGTCTAAGCCTGCCCGTTTCAGGTAACGATCGCTAATTTCAAACCCTAAGGGGCCAATTAAATGCAGGGGAGTTTGGGTCGCCGCACAGGTTCGGGCGATATTGCCGGTGTTGGGCGGAATTTGAGGTTGAAACAGTACGACGGAAACCATATCGTCTGGGGGATAAGGGCGGTGATAGAATTTTCTGATGGATTTTGAGGGTTAAGGAGGGATCAGGGGGATTCCGTTAAATTAAATATTCTGATAGGTATTTTGAGAGTTGAGGCAGAAATTTTGGCCAAGGGGCTGTCCTTCTCCTGGCGATCGTCCTGAAAGTTGAAACGATCGTGCGGTAGACCATCTTAGAAGCAATAGCGGCCAACCCCTCGTGCTCACTGGTGTCACCATCAACCGTGGAGCATCAGATCCACTGAGGACGACAGCCGCCCTGGAATCTTGCCGATCATTGGTTGAGGGAATCTCGATGAATTGTGGCGGGCGGGAAAGCCGCCCGCCACAA
>JBEAPM010000014.1:0-15133 GCA_041164445.1 Cyanobacteriota bacterium | reverse complement strand
GGACGGGGTTTCTACCCATTTTTCTGATCAGTTGCGGCTTCTCTAGCCAGGCTTTCCACTGAAAGCGAAAAAATTTAATGGCAGAGTGCGACGCGGAGCGCCGTACTCTGCCGCCTTAAGTTGGTAGCCTCTAGCCAGAGGGGTAGTCAAATTGAATTCAGATTGTTTAGAGTAAATCTACAGCCTTTGTCAGAATTTCCGCTCTGGCGGAATTAGCATCGAGGGAGTCCATCGGCTCTTCAACAGTTTGTTCCGGGAGGCTATGCCATCCCTACCCCCAGACCAAAACCTAACCCGGGTATTTCCGGATTGGCGGGGGGCTTAAATTTGCTTCTACCCTTCTCGACAGGACATCTCTGTGACCACTCATCTTAACCTGGGCTTATCGAGCTTTATTACTGCTCCCCTACCCTACTCTAACCATCACAACGGAGATTTGGAGGCTCCCCCCAATGGGTCTCCTAGTTTTTCTTCTAACTTGGTGCAGGAGCTATTGGCGATCGGGACGGCTCTATCTGGGACTCAAGATTTAGACGAGTTATTGGCGCTCATTTTATTGAAATGTCGAGAGATTACCTGTAGCGATGCCGGTAGCGTTTATTTGTTAGATAACAGTGATGATGTCCCCAAGCTCATTTTTAAGGTCATTCAAAACGCCTCCTTGCCTCAAAAACCCTTTAATGAGTTTGCGGTACCCCTCTCACCCCGCAGTTTGGCGGGATATGTTGCCCTGACGGGACAAAGTTTAAATATTCCCGATGCCTACGATTTGTGCGGAGACATTCCCTACACCCTCGATCGTTCCTTTGATAACGAATTTTCCTATCGCACCCGATCGGTTTTAGTCCTCCCCATGCAAAATCGACAAGGGGAAGTGATAGGGGTGGTTCAACTCTTGAATCGGCGGATCAATGCCCAGGTCAAGTTGACGGTGGACAATACCCTGGAAAACACCCAACCCTATTCGGAAGCGGAAGAAAATATTGTGCGCTCTTTGGCCAGCCAGGCGGCCATTTCCATTGAACGGAATTTCCTGCAGGAGAGTATTGAACATCTCTTTGAAGGCTTTGTCCGAGCTTCGGTACAGGTCATTGAATCGCGGGATCCCTGCACCTTTGGTCATTCGGAGCGGGTGGCGGAATTGACGGTGCGCTTAGGGGAAGAGGTGAACAGCATCGGTCACGGGCAGTTAGGCCGCCTTTATTTTGACGATCGTCAAATTCAGGAAATGCGCTACGCCGCCCTCCTCCACGACTTTGGAAAGGTTGGAGTCCCGGAGCGGGTTTTGAATAAACAGAAAAAATTGCACCCGGAACAATTAGCCACCCTACAAACTCGCTTTGCCCTGGCCCGTCGCAACATTGAACTCGAACGCGCTAATCACAAACTGGAGCAGGTTTTACATCATTTTCAGCCGCCCCTCGGGGCGGTTCATCACCCTGACTCTTGCCCCCTCTGTGGCCAGGCCGATCCCCTCGATCAACAGTTATCGGAACGGTTGGAAGACTTACAAAACTACTGGACTCTAGTGCTCAGTATGAATGAACCTCATGTCCTGACCCAAAAACTAGAGGAGGGGGAAGATACGCCCATCCAGAAACTAACCCAACTCACCCGACAATACTATCGAGATGATCAGGGGGAAGAGCATCCTCTCTTATCGGCGGAGGAATTGGAGCAATTATTAGTGCCCCGAGGCAATTTAACCCAGCATGAGCGCAATACCATTGAGTCCCATGTCAACTATACCTATCAATTCCTGCAAAATATTCCCTGGACTCGACACTTGCAAAATGTGCCCCGCATTGCCTATGCCCACCATGAAAAATTAGACGGTACGGGCTATCCCTTAGCGATTAAGCAAGAGTCTATTCCCATTCAGTCCCAGATTCTCACCGTGGCGGATATTTATGACGCACTGACCGCTAGCGATCGTCCCTATAAAAGTCGAGTCCCTTTACCCAAAGCCTTAGGAATTTTGGAAGAAGAGGCCCACCGGGGCAAAGTGAATGGGGACTTAGTGGCCCTGTTTAAGGCCCGCGAAGTTTACACCATCCTGGGGCATGCCCCCTAGCGGGAGGAGTTTGGTGCGGGGCATAATTGCTGGGGATCAATGCCCTCCAACGTCGTGCGATCGGGGTTGAGGTAGTCCTCCAGCCAACTACAGGCTTGTTGCAGCAGTTGCTCGGGATTAAGTAGGGATTGCCACTTCCAGATCAAGACCTGGGAGCCGGCATCTCCCGTCGCGAGGAACTGACCATCGGGGCTAAAGGCAACGGCCAAGACCCCCTCTCGATAGCCTCGAATGGTGACTAGCGGGGAGACTTTATCCGCCTTTAGCTCCCAGAGCCGCACGGTGCGATCGATGCCAATGGAGGCAAAAATGTTGCCCTTGGGGTGAATAGCCAGTTTGGGGATTCCCTTGAGATGTCCGGTTAAGGTTTGGATTAATTTGCCATCGTGATCCCACACTTTAATGGTGCGATCTAAACTGGCGGTGAGGATGTACTCGCTACCCGTTAAGAAGGCCACGTCCATAATGGGGGCATTGTGCCCGTGGATGGTCGAGACGACTTGACCACCGAAGTTTAAAAGTTGCCAGTGCCCATTGGCACTCCCGGTCACTAACCACCGCCCGTCTGCGCTCAGGGCAAAGCCATTCATTTCATCTTGACTACGAGCCAGGATGTCTGTGGGAATGGTGGCGGGGGCTTGAGTCAGGTTCCATCGCCTTAAGGTACCATCACTACTACTGGAGAGCAAAAATTGTCCATCTGCTGTAAATTCTAAATCCGTCACCCGATCGCGGTGCCCCTCTAAAAATCGCAGAAATTCGCCGGTCTTCGTCCATAAACTAATCCGGCCATCCCAACTGCCCGTTGCAATCCAGTTTTCCTGGGGATGAATCGCAATGCTGGCAATATCATTGTTATGACCCGATAAAATGCTTTGAGAGGTGACCGACTGCCAATTCCATTTTTCCAACTGGCGATCTGAGCCTACGACCCAAAGGCTGGATTGATCGGCACTAAATTCTAAGTCTCGCACCACTTGATTACGACTATTAAACTCGATCAGTTTGTTGAAGTCCCCTGACCAGAACCGCACGGTGCCATCCCAACTGCCAGAAAGGAGGATCTGAGCATTACTGGGATCTAAGGCGAGGCTCTGAACGGGGGCCCCATGATCCTCAATCCGATTGATGAGGGTACCGTCTAACTGCCAAATGCCCATGGTATTGTCCCAACTGGCGGAGATTAAAAACCGACCCTGCTGCGCAAATTTTAGGTCGGAAATGACAGATTGGTGGGCTTCTTGGCTAAAGCGGCGTTGACCGGTTGTCGCGTCCCACAGACTTAAAATGCCGTTGCCACTCCCTGTTGCAATCAAGCGATCGTCTGGACTCAGGGCTAAACTATGGACGAGGCGATCGTGTTGCAGGGTAGCCAGGAGAGTCCCGTCCTCAAGATTCCAGTGTTTGACGGTGCCATCGGCACTGGCCGACCAGAGGGTTTGACTCTGATGGGCAAAGACAATTTTGAAAATAGGTTGGTTATGGGCTTGAATTTCCCGTAGTAATTCCCCCGCTTCCGACCACAATTTAAGGGTGCCATTCCGATCCGCCGTGACGAGGTGGACTCCATTGGTTGCGCTATGCGGGGCGGTGGTCTGAGGATTAAAGGCGAGGGACAGAACTTCCGCATTAACCGCGAGGGTGTTTTTGATCCGGCCAGACCTGCGCCAAATTCTCACTATGCCTTCCGTCCCAGAGGAGGCGATCGTTTTACCATTCGGTGAAAAGGCAAGGTCTAAAATGCGACCCTGGTGTCCGGCAAACCCTTTCACGAAGAATCCTTCGTGGGTCCAGAGTCGGAGAATTTTATCGTCTCCCCCAGAGACAATCCAGCGGCCATCTGGACTGATGGCAACGCTATAGACCCGGCCCTGGTGTCCCGTTAAGCGGTTCAATTCTTTGACCCGGTAGACCGCCTGCTGCAGCACTTCGAGAACGTCAGGCTTGATGTTGCCGGCTTCGGGAAACCGAGCGCTGAGTTGTTCTAATTTGCGACTGGCTTGAATGGCCGTAATCAGGGATTCTAAGGCTTGATGGGTGGCAAACTGACTATTGGACAGTTCCACCAGCACTTCCACTTCCCGTTTCTCTGCTAAATTCGCCTTAACCACCGATCGCCAATAACTCCAGAGGGCTAAGAACGTCAAAACAATCGATAGGGCTAAGCCCGTACTCACGGCAATTAAAAAAAGCTTTTGGCGATGGGCAGTTTTTTGCTCCGCCACCAAGCGGGCCTCGGCTTCCTTTGCCCGATCCGCCTGCAGTTGTAAAAGCCGATTTTGCCGAGTTTTTTCGATTTCTTCCGCTGCAATTTTAGCTTCAAGGCTCGCTTGAACCAGTTCTTTCTGCAGGGGGTTAACTTCCGGGATTTTCGGATCTGCTAACGTACTATTTAACCAATCCGTAGCCAAAACTAACTCATTTCCCCGCAGCAGCAAGTCTTCACTGCGATCGCCTTCTGCCCAGCGTAACGATCGTTGCAACCAGCGTGTATGTTCCTGGACGTATTCCCGATCCACCTCTAGGATACGCATAATATGGTTAAATCCAGTCCAAAAATCCTCACTGAAGGGAATAAAAGTGGCAGTAATATTGCGGGGTAAGTCATTGGCTTCGATGGGACAATACTCCACAAAGAAGATCCGTTTATTAAGATCTATGGCTTGATCTAAAGCAATGCAGTAAATCGGATCAATTAATGCGGCGGGGGAGAGAACAAAAATACAATTACTACTCCCTTGAATTTGTTTGGATAGTTCTGATTCCAGATCTAGAGATCCGACGCTGACATCGGTGGAATCGAGCATTTCAATATTAAAATAAATTAACTTGCCCTGCAGTTGCAGTTCGTGATTGATCCGTCGCCCTAAATCGGAATCTGTTGCCGTACAATATAAGAAAATATCTAAACATTCTGGTTCAGGCTCCGCCAAACTGGCTTTAACAAACTCAATGGGTACGGAACTCGGTGGATATTGGGCATGACGCAGGGCAATATTGAGCCAAACCTGTATTTTTTGCAGATGATTTCCCCGCAATAAAATACTGCGGTTATGATTTTGTCGTTCCCATTTGAGGGCACGAACCAATAGATCTCGCTGACGAGCATGGTACTCCTCTTCTAGGGCCAGAATTTTAATCAGATCTGCCTCATCTTGGCTATAATCTTCATCACTTAAGTTATCGGCTAAATTAATGGTATTGAGATGTTCTAAAATCTTCGGTAAGGCTAGAACAGATTCTGTAATTTTAATGGGAATAATGCGTTTATTGAGCCCATTTGCATAATTTAAAAATTCTAGACAGAACGGGCACTTTAAGGAATTTTGGGAAACGAGATAGACAAAATTACAGGCTTCTTCAACTCCCTTTTTAGTGGCGATCGTTTCATCTTCCCCAAACACTAAATCTTGATCCTTGAGCCAAACGGTAATACCCCGGGTAATTAAACTATTCCGCAATGAATCTGCAAAGGAACGATCGTGATCGGTATAACAGATAAAAACGTCAGTTAAGCCCCCTTGAGCATATTTTAAGCTTTCGCTGATGAACTCACAATGCAGGGCTGTGGGCCAGCAAGGGGGTTGATCCGTAGAGAATTTCTCTTTGAGCCATTGCTCTGCTTCTTGGAGATTTTCACCGGTTAATAAATAGGAACTTTGTTTGGCATGAATTTGCCAGAGGAGGGCACGATCGAGGATAAGAGTATGCTCATTGACATAAGATCTCTGGCGATTTAAAACGGAAACTAAACCCGCTAAACCGCTTTCAAAGTCATCGACATCCTCCCGCATATAAATCCAGTTAATCCGAGAAACTTCAGCAGGAATATTGACAAAACTGGAGTGTTTTCCCGCTGCTTTATAAGCCTGCCAGTCCGCTTCGGGTTTGCCGGGATTCCGACGTTCCCAGGTTTCTTGATTAATCTGTTCAACGTGGAGAATTGGGATAATTCTTTTGCGGTAGTGTGTCGCTAAATCTAGTTCTAATTTACAGTAGGGAGAGTTAATGGAATGGGGGGCAATGACAAAGATAATATTGTCAGACTTAGCAATAGCATCATCAATTTGCTTTTGGTAATCTACTCCTAAGGGAATATCATCAAAGTCAAACCAGATGGTGTAGCCTAACGTCGTCAAGCGATCGTTCAGGGTTTTTGCAAATAGCTTACTGTCTGCCCGTCCATAGGAAATAAAGGCATCTTGAAACTCATTCACAAGAAGACTCCACCTTCAAGCACTCTCGATTGCTAGGCATGGATGCCGCAACGGTTTGTCCCCGAGGGGGCAACGCCGTAGAGAATAAGCTGAACTGATCTGTCTTCAATGCATCTGTACAATGCTGTAAAGGGAAGATCGGAAACATAGGATGCACCTTTCCGTTTAAGCTGGTAGCCGTTCGATCCCTATGAAGCACCCAGGGGTAGAACTGGGATATATCATAACTGCTGAATGTTCCCCTCAACAGAGTTGCAAGAATGCTAAACCCTATAGATTATCAAGATCCCTCGGTGTGGATGCAATGGCGGCAAGCCCTAGCGGATTACCCCGATGTCCTCAAAGCGATCGATACCGTAGAAGATTGTGAAGGAGACCTAGAGGATGCCGCCATTACCCTCGCGCTCCAGGCCCGTTTAGAGCCGGATGGCAGTCCCGACTGGCTGCGCCGATTTGCCAAGCGCTACCGCTCTAATATTTGCCGGGAATTCCGCCACCAACATCCCGATTTGCCGGAAGAGACCTACCTCAGTGCCATTCATCTGGTGCGCTACTTGGCAGCGGAGTCCGATTGTCCCAATTTATTAATTTTTCCCGTGGCCCTCTGGGTCTTAAGTCAGGATCTCTCCCAATTTTGTCAGGGGATTGAGAAAGGCACGCCGGAGTCCTGAACGGAGAGCGCTATAATGGCGTAAACGTAGTCTTAAAATTATGCTGGTCTTGGTCTAGGAATATTATGTCAAACGCAACGTCTACAGTCCAAACCGTACAAAAGGGGATCCAGATTTCTGATGCCGCGCTCAAACAGCTTAAAGCGCTGCGGGAACAGCAAGGTCAGGATTTAGTACTCCGGGTGGGAGTGCGTCAGGGCGGATGTTCCGGGATGTCCTATATGATGGATTTTACGGATTCCAGCGGCATCACTGAGATTGATGAAGTCTACGATTACGAAGGGTTCCAGGTGGTTTGCGACAAAAAAAGCTTGCTCTATATCTACGGCATGCTTTTGGACTACAGCACGGCCTTAATTGGAGGCGGCTTTAACTTTACCAATCCCAATGCTAGCCAAACCTGTGGCTGTGGCAATTCCTTCTCTGCGTAGCTCAACACAGCCGGAAGAGGAGAGAACGCCCATGGCACGATCGCAGCCCATTAGTAAGACGTGGTGGGGACGGCAATTCATTGAGGTTGTGGAAAATTCTGGCCAACGGGAACGACTCAACCGAGGTAAAGCCTATCTCTCCAATGGTCGGGTGCAGAAACTCTCGATCGATTCCACGGGCGTTGTGCATGCTCAGGTGAGAGGGAAGGCGGATCCTTACTTTGGCGTGACGAAAGAGCCGATTTATCGGGTTTCTTTGGAATTGCCCGTGATTGGCTCCGATGATTGGCCCCAGATTGTCCAGACGATCGCTCAGAAAGCGAATCTGTTGGCCCAGTTACTGATGAAAGAACTGCCCGGTCAAATTGAGACCTGTTTTGAGGCGGGGCCCCATCAGTTGTTGCCCAGCCGTTACCAAGAACTTCATGCCTCCTGTAGCTGTCCCGATTGGGGCGATCCCTGCAAGCATATTGCCGGTGTGATTTATCTCTTAGCACAGCGCATCGATCAAGATCCCTTCCTCTTGTTTGAAATGCGCGGTTTGCCCCGTCAAGACCTCATCGATCAATTAAGCGCGACAACCCTCGGCAGTGCCTTAGTGGCGGAGTTAAACGCTGATACCTTAAAGCCCCTTCCCCTCGACTCCTACTATACCCGGCCTCAGCCTCAGCCCCTCAATCCAGATTTGGCCTGGCGATCGTTTTGGCAGGGACAAGCTCCCCCCCCCGAAGTGTCTCCACCCTCTAGTTGTGGCGTTTCTGCTTTAGCCATTAAAAAGCAGGGCGATTACCCTCCCTTCTGGTCTAAAAACCAGTCTTTTCTGGATGTCATGGAGGAGTTATACGATCGAGTTAAAGCGAAAAATAAAGATATTTTTTAGGCGACTACCTTAACTTCCATGAAATTTTTTCCCTTTCAGTGAAAAGCCAGTGAAAAGCCATTGTTTAAGACGGCTGGTGCCATTGCCCTAAACCTCATTTGACTCACAGGCTTCTAAATCAATCCAAAAAGTGGTACCAACCCCCACCTCGCTAACGAGGTTGACCTTGCTGCGATGTTTGTCCACAATATTCCGCACAATGGCTAATCCTAACCCCGTTCCTTCTAGGGTATGGACGCGATTTTCGACCCGGAAAAAACGATCGAAAATGGCTTCTTGATCCTGGGGATCAATACCAATGCCGGTATCGGAAATTTCGATGCGAACCTTGCCCCAGCGGGTGGCGTGATCCTGCGGAAGTTGATAGGCACGAATGACCACCACTCCCCCGGATTTTGTGAATTTGAGGGCATTTCCCACTAAATTGGCAAACACTTGTAGCAGTAGGTCATAATGCCCCAGCACGGAGGGTAAATCCGCGTCTAAATAATGACAGAGTTCGATGCCTTTATCCCGAGCATTGAGTTGATAGGTTCTCAGGGTTTGCTCGATCGCTTGAGCAATGTCAACGGGTTTTAAGGGATAGGAACGATGGGATTCTAAACGGGATAAATCTAAAACATCATTGACTAACCGAGTTAAGCGATCGGTTTCACTATTGGCCGTGAGTAAAAATTCCCGACGTTCTTCTTCATTTAATTCGTCACCAAACTCATGCAGGGTTTCGATGAAGGATTTGATATTAAAGAGGGGGGTGCGCAATTCATGGGAAACGTTACTAATAAATTGTCCTTTCGCTTCATTTAATTCTGCCTCTCGGGTAATATCTTGCACCGTAATGGCAACCCCCTTGACATGCTCTCGGTGTTGATCAAAGACAGTGGTCAGCATAATCCGAATGGTGCGCTTCGTGGGTTCTAATAACGTAATTCTAAATTCGCTTCCCTCTAGGGGTAAACGGTAGAGATCCTCCTCTTCGTTTCCTGAAGATTCACCGTCTGAGGTATTCACGAGGGCTTGATGCTCCCGATGATGTTCCTCTTCGACAATACTGGCCAAGGGACTGCTGAGTTCGTTACACACCGTTAAGGGTAAACAATTGAGAATACTGTTGCCAAGAATATCACTTTCTTCCCAGTTAAAAATTCGCCGTGCCGTGGAATTGGCCAGAATAATTTGCATTTGGTTGTCCAGCAAAATAGCACCATCGGCGATCGTGGAGACGAGGGTTTCTAATTTGGCTTTTTCTGCAGTCAATTCTTCGATATTTTGGGCTTCATAGCGTTCCAACCGTTCCGCCATTTCATTGAAACTATAGATTAGTTCTCCCAATTCTCCCCCAAAGGGTAAATCAACCCGCTGCTTAAAATTGCCGCTCGTAATATTCTTGACCCCTAGCAGCAATTCCGTAATCGGTCGCGTAATGGTCAAAGCATTAAATACTGCCCCTAAAATGACCATCACCCAAATCGAAATAAACACCGCGATCGTGACATCTCGGGTTAAGTTAGAGGAAGTGACGGCAATGGGACTGCGATTAATTCCGATCGCTAAAACGCCCAAATGAACCCCTTTATGGATTAGAGGAATAAAAACATCTGTGACTTCACCATCGGGGGTTTGATGTTGCCTGACTAAGGGTAAATCGGGGTTCTGAATATAGCCTTCCGGTAACTGAATGCGACGATCGATGCTAAATTCTGTCTCCTCTTCAAAATCAGAAAAGGGAATGGTTAAAAAGATTTGCCCGTCCGGATCCGCATAGAGCATATAGCGAATACTGGAGGTACTGCGATAAAATCGATAGGAAAATTCTGAAACTTCCTGGGGATTTCCCTCCGCTAAGAGAGGGGCAACATTCGCTTCTAAGAGTAACCCTAAATCTCGACCAAAACGAGTATCATTAAATCGCGCATCCTGTTGAATACTATTCACCGCCCAAAAGGTTAGTCCACTCATAATCAGAGAAACCACTAGGGTTGCGGCTGCCATCAACTTCGTCTGCAATGTAAACTCAGACCACCAGCGTTGAATAATGAGTTTCCAATCCTGTAGTAAGGTCAACATAAGGGAAATAAGCTGTGAATAAGAGCGAATAAGAAGCAGATCCGAGTCATCTCAACGGGTTCCAAGCACTTGATTACATCTTCCACTTCCTCTATCCTGACAAGGCACTTCCCTTTAAGGTCGGAACAAGATTCAAGACGCTAGAGTATTCTACCAAGATCCGTCGCAGTGCTCCAACCCTAGCGGACATGCTTGGTTGGGAAGCGGCGGGCGACCGGAGGGAGCAGTCAATCTCAGCTTGTTGCTGAATTCCAGTTTGCTGCAGAAAGGAAGGACGGCATGGGTTCAGATTGGGCGATCGTTGGCGGGGGGCTTACGGGGGTCAGCCTGGCCTATGAACTGGCAAAACGGCAACAATCCGTTGTTTTGCTAGAGCAACATGACCCCATTCAAGGGGCAACGCGCTGGAGCTATGGCGGGGTGGCCTATTGGTCTGGGACAACGCCCTGGCTGCAACAACTGTGCCAGGAATCCCGCGATCGGTATGCGGCCTTGGCTCAGGAATTAGCCCTGGACATTGAGTATCGGGACACTCACCTCCTCATCCCCATCGAAGCGGAGCAAGATTTGGCGGCGGTTTGCCAGGAATATCAAAGTTTTACGCCAGCCCCTGACCTCCTAACGCCTCAGGAAGCTCAGGACATTGAACCCTTGCTCAACCCCTCGCCGTTCCAGGCTGCCTTGCGTTTTCCCCACGGGCACGTTAATCCCTTGGCCTTGGTGCGGGCCTATCGCCAGGGCTTTGTTGCTTTAGGGGGAACTATTGTCCAGACGCGGGTGACGGGGTGGCAAACCACTGCCCAGCAACGGATCAGCGGCATTGAAACCACAGGGAACCCGATCCTGAGCGATCGGGTGATCCTCTCAGCAGGGGCCGGGGGACGATCGCTTTTAAATCAGTTGGGGGTATCCATACCGCTGTACTTTAATCAGGCGGAACTCATTGAAACCGAGGCTACGGATCTGCCCTTAAACGGCGTAGTCTTACCAGCCAATCAATCCCGACTGCGTTTAGAATCCACCCTCACGGATCCAGCCTTTGCGGAGATTTGGCACCAGGGCAAACCCCTCAACCTGCCCCCCGCCTTAGAACCCGGTGGTGTGCAATTTCAGGATGGACGCTGTTGTTTGGGACAAATTAGTCGGTTCTGCAGACCCCAGGATCCGGCGGTGGATCGGGTTGCCAGTGAAGCCCTGATGCGGGAAGCGATCGCTAAAATTCTGCCGGATTTGGCGACGCTGCCCGGCACTTGGCGGCATTGCCGGGTCAGCTTTAGTGCCGATGGCTTGCCGCTGATCGGTGCCCTACCCCCCTGGGAAAATCTTTTCCTCTTTTCTGGATTTACCAGTCCCTTTGCCCTGGTGCCCGCCTTGGCGGTTCGGTTTGCTCAGGGTCTTGTGGGAGAATTAGAGCCGGAGTTAGAGATTTTTGCCCCCACACGCTCCACTACGCACTCCACCCCTAAACCCTCTCCCGAGCATTGCCCATGATTAACGATCGGATTCAAGAAAAACTAGCCGCCCTGAAAACGATGGCAGAACGGGGCACCGAGAACGAAGCCCTCAATGCCATGCTGCTGCTGAATCGGCTCTGTTTGAAATATGGTATTGCAGCGGACAGCGTTGGGGAGTCCTCAGAAGCGGAGTATCAACTCCAGGTGCTCTGTGAAGGGGGAACCCTGCCGGGGTGGAAAAAGATTCTCGGGCAGGCCGTGGCCATGGGGGTGGGGGCCTATGTCTATACCTATCGGTTGGGGCAAAAAACTGAGTTAAGGGTCACGGGCGTACCCTACCAAATCACAGTGGTGGCTTCTCAATTTGACTATCTGGTGCAGTGTGTCGAGCGGCTGGCCCGTGACTGTCGGGGACGATCGGCTAAAAATGCTTTCAAGTTAGGTCTGGCCAGTCGGATTCTCCAGCGCATTAAAGCAGAGAACGATCCCCAGCAGCATCCAGAGGTAGAGGAAGGGTTAATCTTTCTGGGCAATGCCGTGGCCAAAGCCAGGGACTTTACCCTCCGGACGGTAGGGGGAACCTGGAGCACCAGCGTTTCTACCTATTCTAATCAAGCCGCTTACAACGCTGGCTATGAGCAGGGGGATAAGGTGGGCTTGAATCAGCAGTTGAGTACAGGTCGTTATTTGACTGGGAAATGAGGTGCCAAATGAGGAAGAACGCGAAACTATGACCTTTACTGCCAGTCGATTCGGCTCCTTGAAATATGCTTTAGTACATGAATGGCTCACCCCCTTGGCTACCGGCGGATCGGAGTTGGTGGTGAAGGATATCTTAAAAACGATCGATGCAGACTTATATGCTTTGATTGATTTTGAATCTTGTAATCCCGACAGTTACCTCTATCAGCGCAAGATTGGGACGACCTTTCTCCAACATTTTCCCAAAGCTCATAAAGGCGTACAAAATTATTTACCCTTTTTACCCTTAGCGATCGAGCAGTTAGATTTACGGGACTATGATGTCATTTTGTCCTCTTCCCATGCGGTTGCAAAAGGGGTTTTAGTGGCTCCCCATCAACTCCATATTTGCTATTGCCATACCCCCATGCGTTATGTCTGGGA
Source organism: Cyanobacteriota bacterium (assembly GCA_041164445.1). GTDB lineage: Bacteria > Cyanobacteriota > Cyanobacteriia > Prochlorotrichales > Prochlorotrichaceae > JBEAPM01. The sequence goes on along the minus strand of JBEAPM010000014.1, from coordinate 2,214 downwards.
TCTCACCTTTGACTACCTGCAGGCAAGCCGTTGGGGCAAAGGCGCGATCGGTTGGGGAACTCGATTTTTATTACATACCCTGAGGCAATGGGATGTCATTTCTGCCAATCGTGTGGATCATTTTATTGCCAACTCTCACCATACAGCTCGACGCATTGAGAAATGCTACCGCCGTCCCGCCGCCGTGGTTTACCCTCCCGTCAATATCGATCGCTTTCCCCTCCAGCCCCAAAAAGAAGACTTTTATTTAACCGTTGCCCGTTGTGTGCCCTATAAGAAAATTCCCCTGATTGTGGAAACTTTTAATCAACTCAAACTGCCCCTTGTCGTCATTGGCAGTGGGCCGGAGTTGCCTCTGGTGAAATCCTTAGCGCAGTCCCACATTACGGTTTTAGGGCCACAGCCCGATGCCGTTGTTGAAGATTACATGGGCAAAGCCAAAGCCCTAATCTATGCTGCCTGTGAAGATTTTGGCATTACCCTAGTGGAAGCTCAAGCCTGTGGTACGCCAGTGATTGCCTATGGGCGGGGAGGGGCTGCGGAAACAGTGCGGGACTTACATCACTATCCCGATCGTCCCACGGGGTTATGGTTTAGGGAACAAACGGTAGAGAGCTTAAGGCAGGCGGTGCAGACTTTTGAAGCATTGACTCCATCCCCCTTTATTCCCGACCACATTCACGACTGGGCAACCCAGTTTAGTCCGGCAATGTTCCAGCAACACTATCAGGAAACGATCGCTAACTGGATTAATGCCTGGTTCCAACCTTAAGTTGCGAGTCCTAAAATTTCACCTGAAAACTTCACCCTAAAAACCATAATCCCTATGTCCCACTCCCCCAAAGCCCCTCACCTGGTTGCCGTTGCCATTCTCCAGCAAAACGATTGCTATTTAATGCAACTGCGAGATAACATTCCAGGCATTGTCTACCCCGATCGCTGGGGCTTTTTTGGCGGACATATTGAACCGGGAGAAACCCCTGAAGTGGGTGTTTTACGAGAATTAGAAGAAGAAATTAGCTATCGTCCCCCCCATCTAGACTTCTTTAAGACCTACACCACCGATCAGGTAATTCGTCATATCTTTTACGGGGCACTGACGGTAGAAATCGATCGTTTAGTATTAGGAGAAGGGGCAGACTTAAAGTTAGTCTCTCCAGAAGAAATTGCAGCGGGACAGGCATTTTCGCCAGCACTGCAACAATTCAAGCTCCTGGGAGAACCACACCGTCAAATTCTCCAAGACTTTATCCAGGCTTTGGGTGAATTCGCGATCGGATGATGGCGGCCACCTTAGGACGGAAGAGTGCAGCACCTCCCATTAAATTTTCTCGGATGATTGTGCTACGGATTGTGAGGGAAAAGAAGTTTCATGCTACAAGTGTGTTGATGAATTCTCCAAGAGGAAACGATGTTTGCTGTTGACGGTGATGCCGAATAAGAGTCATGGAATAAACACTGCTGGAGAAACATTGAAACGTTTAGATAATGCACGAATTTGTTGCATATTTAATTTACGTTTACCACTGAGAATGTCAGAAATAATTTCCTGAGTGCCAATTTCAGGTAAATCTAACGGGGTTAGCTCATGTTCTGTCATTAGGAAATCTAAAATATCAAGACCGCTACAGTCTGGAATGTCTGGAATGGGATCATGATGTTCTTCGTAGGCATGAATGAGAATTCCTAGGGTATCTAGGAATGTATAAAGAGGGTGTTTTTCATTGGTTCCAATTTCATCTAGCAGGGTGTTTAGTCGCTCTACTGCTGCATCATATTCAGATTCGTTGGTAATGGTTAAAAACGGGCTAATCATAAGTCAAATATTGTTAAAGAATTCTCCAAGAGGAAGTGATGTTTGCTGTTGACGGTGATGCCGGATAAGAGTACTCAGCAAAAAGTCTAATAGTTCCTCAATGATAGGATCCGGTAGGGTTTCAATTTGTAGGAGTAGTTGTTGTTTTGGAGTCATAGTAATCACCTCATTTAAGGTAAATTTAGATGGTAGGGAGTGAGGTTTAATCTAGCGAATAATCTCATCCTGATAGGCATGGCTAATTAATTAATGGGCAGGTTCTTTCCAGTTCTCTAATTTCAGGTTGGGGATATTCTGAAAGTGTTTGATGTTAGCCGTAATCAAGGTATACTCATGATGCAGGGCTGTAGCCCCAATAAACAAGTCGATTGGTGTGATCAACAATCCCTTTGCTCTTA
>JBEAPM010000013.1:0-2791 GCA_041164445.1 Cyanobacteriota bacterium | reverse complement strand
GAGTCCAAATTTGAATGTTCACTATGCTCAAGCCGGGCCATTTATTGGGTCTGATCATCTCCCCTTTATGGCGATCGTGAGTATTCCAGATGCTCAATCATAGAACACTCGCCACAACTCCTTTAGGATTGCGGTACCAAACTTAAGGCGGAAGAGTGCCGCACTCTTCTATTAAATTTTTCCCCTTTCAGTGGAAAGCCCATTTCAAATTATGGAACCCGATCTCATTTCTCAACTGTTTGCCACCCTGCCCTGGCAATGCTCTCCCCTGCAAGAGGAACAATGCAAACAACTTTACGCCGAAATCCTGGAGGGCAATCGTCACCTTAACCTCACCCGCATCACCGATGAAGAAGCCTTTTGGGAAAAACATATTTGGGACTCCCTGAGTGGTCTTCAGCCCTGGTTATCTCAACCCTTTGTGGAGCCTTGGCGTGCGATCGATATTGGGACGGGAGGTGGTTTTCCGGGACTCGTAGCAGCGATCGCTTTGCCCCAGTTGGAAGTGACCTTGCTGGACTCCACTCGTAAAAAAATTACCTTTCTTCAGCAGGCCGTAGAAACCCTGAAGTTAAATAACGTCAAAGCGATCGTCGATCGTGCCGAAGCCCTAGGACACCATCCCCAGCATCGATCGCAATATGACCTTGCCCTTATTCGTGCGGTGGGGCCTGCCACGGTTTGTGCCGAATATGCTCTGCCGCTGCTCAAAATTGGTGGAACTGCCGTGTTGTACCGTGGACAATGGACGGAGGCAGAAACCCAGCACCTCACCAGCATTGTACCCCAACTGGGGGGAGCAGTGGAGCGAGTACAAGCATGGAAAACGCCCCTGACGGAGGGGGTTCGTCATTGTCTCTACCTACGTAAAACGGCAAGCACCCCTAAAAGCTATCCCAGAGCGATCGGGATTCCTGCCCAAAGCCCACTCTAGAGAACCCTGATCATTCCTCAGAAAAGATGGTCAATTGAAACTCAGGGGCTTGAGACCTGAGAGGAAAAACGACTCATATCCAGATTATTGATCCGGGCCACGCTTGTTAATCTGTTGCTTGGCTGCAATACCTCCAACGACTCCCAAGATGCTGAGGGTGGACAGCCAGCCCGACTCAATGCCAAAGGGGACTGGCGTAGCAAAGACGGCAAAGTTGCTATTGGTGCCCCCATTGAAGTTATTGTCACTGACCACAATCAAATGGCTACCCGTTGAGTCAAAGGCTAAACCTTCGTAGTTGAATAAGGCTAAACCATTCGTTTGGAAATCCACTAATAGGGTTTTGGTCGCTTGGGTAATGCCAGTAATGTTACCCCCTAAACCAGTGTTGCCACTAATGTTCGTAGCTCCTGCGATCGAGGTTTCAAAAATCCGAATCCCCGTAATAGTGCCACTTGTATTAGCCGCACGTTCTAGGGCATAAAAGGTACCTGCGTTATCGGCTGCGAGCAGATCACTCAGTCCAAAGCCTACATCTGTTGTGTAAAGATACTGTTCTTGGGCAGTCACGCTCCCCAAACCACTGGATAGATCAAATCTCTGAATACGATTGAGACTACCACTTGTCCCCCCGGTCAGACTGGCAAAAGACTGATCCTGCTTGAGGGCAGCTTCCACCGCTGTGAAAAGACTGTTGCCATCTGGGGTAATGGTCAAGCTTTCCAGAGCCAGATTACTGCGGGGACCGAGACCATCAGGAGGATTCGTAAGGGGCGTTGTGGAAGTGGTGAAGAGAGAAGGAAGGGGGAATGTGGTTGCGGTGGCGTTGTCGAAACTATTGTTAAAAGCCCTGACAAAAGGACTCACCGTTGCAGTTGCTAGATCGCCTTGGACATTAAAGGCTGCACTATACTGACCCTCCGAGGAGAGGAAAATATTTCCTGAAGTGTCTCTGGCAATGCCTTCCAAGTCTGAAGTGCCATTTGCGAGATTAGCAATGTTATTAACCCCCACCAGAGATGGGGTAATGGTTGTGCCAGCGATCGTGAGGTTAATGGTGTAAACCCGGGGAGTAGTAGGAGAGTCCGACACAACAAAATAGTTTGTCCCAGAGCCAGTGTAGGCGATACCCGATAGTCCTCCCACGGGGTTACTGTTCCCATCCGTCAAAGTGCCACTCAGTTGTCCTTCTCCCACAAAGGTCAGGCTCAACGCTTGGGCTGGAGCCGTAGCGATCGAAGCGAGGAGAGAAGTTATACCTAAGGACAAAACGATCGATCGCAGCCCTTGAGTAGGGTAAGGAATTGGCAAAAAAGAATGCGCTTGATGTTTTCTTGAGTCCAGTATCATCATGCTAAAGTCCTAAAGATTTCGGTTAAGGATCTCTCGCGGTATCTCAATTCATTGTGGCGGATGGTGCAGTTGCCACAATCCCTACAGAAATCCTAAATAGGTTGTGTGGTGTTCGCCCGAAGGGCTCACACCACAACGGTTTCAGCAGTCTAGTCATTACAAGTGATTTAGATTATTTCGAGATACCCTAGAGTCGTCCATTACGTATCTACTCCCTTCCTGCCGGAAAATTACCTAAGTCCGATCCTGTAACCACAAGCCTTTTACCCGGTTTTCTATAGGTAATCTTAGACCGGGAAGGGAGTAGGCATATTACCGGTTTTTACCGTTTTTATCTAGATAACCCCGTATTGGCATATTGGCACTTCGATTCATTGTGGCGATCGTCTGTCATCGTGCGTGCGTAGATTCTCAATTCTTAGGCAACATTTTGAATGGTTGGAGATGCCCTAGAGGTGCTCGTGGCAGATCTCAATAGGCTTTATTCCCCTGCTTTAGATTTCG
>JBEAPM010000012.1:0-3169 GCA_041164445.1 Cyanobacteriota bacterium | reverse complement strand
TCATTGAGGAAGTGGCCCATTGGATCAGTCCCCAGTTAGGAATTCGCTTTGAGTTAACGACAGAAACCTTAGTGGTTTACACTCTCGATGGGCAACGTTTTCTTTCGACGGTGGAGTTAGCTGAACAGGCAGAACGGGAGAAACTTCGGGCAGAAGAGCAAACTCGGCGGGCAGAAGAGCAAACTCGGCGGGCGGAACAGGAAGCACAACGAGCCGAACAGGAGAGACTGCGGGCGGAGTTGGCAGAGGCAGAAAACGATCGCTTGAGGGCTTTGTTAGCGGCGGCTGGGGGTCAGCTTTGATCATTCCTCCAGTCCCGAACATAGATGCTTCTTTGAGCAAAAATACTTACGCTCCATCGGTCTAGCACGCAACCCCTATTCTGATTAAAAATTATTAAGGGATGTGAGCGGATTTGGTGGATTCGCCGATCGATACCGTTATGATCATAAACTCAAGATTCTACTGCGTTGACAAAGGAAACTATGACCACACAAGAAACACTAACTTGGAAGGATGTACTGGCCGATCGGATGCCCTCGAGTTGGGCGGAAGAGATCGACACCTTTGAAACCCAAATGGAACTCCGTCGCCAGGATAAGCTGGATGAGAAGGTGTTTGCTGAATTACGCCTACGACGGGGAGCCTACGGTCAGCGCTATGACAATGGCTTTCGCAATGATGGGGAAAAAACCCAAGAGATTCCCTTTCCCCACATGACCTGGACGAAGGGGCCAGAGGTGAAATGGGAAGCGCCGGGAATGCAGCGCATTAAAATTCCCTACGGCGGCATGAATGCGGAACAAATGGAAGTGCTAGCGGACATTGCCGAAGAGTACTCAGACTGCATTCTCCACGTCACCACCCGTCAGGATTTTCAGTTGCACTTTATTTCCATTGACGATACGCCGGATATGCATCGTCGCTTAGCCTCGGTGAATATCCCCGTGCGGGAAGCCTGCGGCAACTCGGTGCGCAATGTGACGGCCTGTCCCCTAGCGGGAGTTTGCCGGGATGAACAGTTTGATGTAACGGGGTATGCCAACGAAACCGCCCTCTACTTTCTCGGCCACCCGGATGTACAGGATTTTGGCCGCAAATTCAAGGTCGCCTTTTCCGGCTGTAAGGAACACGCCTGTGGCTTGACCTCTATGCACGACTTGGGCTTGATTGCCACCAAACGGGTCATTGACGGAGAAGAGCGCTATGGCTTTGAAATGTATGTGGGAGGCGGCTTGGGCGCTGTTCCCCATTTAGCGAAGTTATTTGATGAATTTGTCCCAGCGGAAGAGTTGCTGCCCCTCTCCCAAGCGATCTCTCGGGTCTATGCTCGGCTTGGCGAAAAGAAAAACCGCAACAAAGCCCGCATCAAGTTCTTGGTGGCCAAACTCGGTATCGAAGAATTCCGCCGCTTAGTCCAGGAAGAGCGGGTCGCCCTCGAAAGCGATCCCGCGTGGACGAACTGGTTTAGTCGCTTGGGGGAATACGAGGAAAAAGGTCTTCCTCAACCCGTTACCCAAGGATCTCCGCCGGATTTGGGCGCAGATCAAGAAGCCTACGATCGCTGGAAGTCCACTAATATTTACCAACAGCGTCAGGCCGGATATGTGTGTGTGACGATCGCCCTTCCCTTAGGGGATTTAACCGCTCAACAAATGCGGGGCTTAGCCAATGTCGTGCGAAAATTTACGCCGGATACCATTCGCACCACTGTGGAGCAAAATCTGCTGATGCGGTGGGTACATGAAGCGGATTTACCTGCCCTCTACCTGGCCCTCAAAGGGGTTCAACTCCATCAAGCCGGTGCCTTATCGATCGTGGATATTACGGCTTGTCCGGGAACCGATACCTGCAAGCTGGGGATTTCCAGTTCCCGAGGCTTAGCGGGAGAACTGCGGGAGCGGATTGCTGTCAAAGGCTGGCAGTATGACGAAGCGGTTAAGAACATTCGCATTAAAATTAGTGGTTGCTTTAACTCCTGTTCGCAGCACATGGTGGCAGAAATTGGTTTTTATGGGTCTAGTCGTTTGATCGATCGCCATCGGGTGCCTCACTTCCACCTGATTTTGGGGGGAGAGTGGGACAACAACGCCGCTCAATATGGTCAATCCCTAGGGGTTCTTCCCTCGAAAAATATTCCCGCCGTGGTGGACTTTTTAATTGACACCTACCTTTCTGAAAAAGAAGGCAGTGAAACCTTCCCCCAATTTGTGCGGCGAGTGGGCAAAAAGACCATTAAAGATCGGTTACAACCTTTAACGATCGTTCCCAACTACGCTGAAGACAAGTCCTTTTACACCGATTGGGGCGATGCGCGGGAATATACGATCGGGGACATTGGCATTGGGGAATGTGCCGGAGAAATGGTGACCCTTACGGACTTTGGGGTAGCCACAGCGGAAAGTTTGCACTTTGATGCTACGTTGCTGCTGGAAGGCAATGCAAATAACGGCAATATCCAACAAGCGGCAGATAAGGCATTGGAATCGATGCTCAGTGCGGCTCAGGCGTTGCTGAAATTACAAAATATCGATATTGCCAATGAACCGGAAACGATCGTCAGTGAGTTTCGCAAGTATTTCTACGATACGGAACTCTTCTTTGACCCCTACGCCAAAGGCAAATTTGCCAGTTATTTGTTCTCAGCTTTTGAGCAACGGGAGCAAAGCGCCAACCTCGATCGGGCTCAACAGCTTATTGAAGAAGCTCGCCTTTTCATTGAAGCTGCCCATGAGTGTTATGCTCGCCTAGCTCAGGCGGGAATTACCACACCGGCTACCTTTAAAAAGTGGATGAACGATCGGGCTTTGAATCTGGTTTAGTTCCCGTAGTGGTACGACACAGCTAAAATGAGGCATTAGATTTGACTATGCCGCTTCCTCAAACACCGGGTAAAGATGCTTTAATTTCACTCTGGCATTCTTCCAATCGATGGCGTTGCTCAGCAGTTAAACAGATTTTGTTTTCATCTTTTTTCCCCCGTCCCATTGTAAAACTTCCTGCATTGGCACTTACTATCTATTGCACTATTTTAGCTGTGTCGTACCAGTAGGACTGATCCCACTTCTGGGCAAAGGCATCTAAGGCCGTTTCTGCCTCCGCTACTGTGGACGCTTTGTAAATGGGCTTGAGGTCTGTCGCAACCGCTTTACGGTCTTTCCAGGACACA
>JBEAPM010000011.1:0-12033 GCA_041164445.1 Cyanobacteriota bacterium | reverse complement strand
TGGTGAACCAAGTGAGTGTGTTCACTCGCTTCCGGTTGTGGTGCAGAAAACCATTGGGTGGCATCCTCTCCACCTGAGGGGTCTGGATAGCGAGGCAGAGAACGGGGCAGATACAGTTCTTGAATAATTTCAATAATTTGATTGGCCACATGAGCATATTCCACGGGCTTGCTCAGGGTTTTAGCTAATTGATTAAGTTGCAAATTTAAAGCATCTAGGGTGGGCGATTGCTCTAAGGTGTCAACCAGTAGTTGTCGCCAAGAAATACGATCGACTTTATCAGGGTGAGCTTCCCACTTTCCATAACAGTTACAAATCAGTAGTTTCTTGATGCGTTGTTGTTGTTCATCTTGAGCGAGGGCTAACGCAACCTGATCCAGCAAAGGAATGGATACCATGCTAATCTCCGTATCAATTCGGATGGTAGCTATTCTAACCCCGGAAGAGGGTTTGTTTTGCTGGGATCCCACCCATTTTGATGATTTTTTTGCTAGCCACTACAGGCATTGACCTTCACTGCACTTGAATGAGTTGCCAGCCTCGCACAGAGCCCAGAACTTGGTATGAGGCGGCTGGGGATCCCTGTCCATTTGCACTGGGCGGTAGGGGCGCACCCGGTTGAAGCCAAGCGTAATCTAAGGGGGTTAAAGCGGTGATTATGTCCACTACTGTCCCTTTTTCAGGCACGTAAAATTCTAGGAGCAGAGCTGTTTTACGATCGTTGATTTGCAGTGGGGTTTCGGCTTTGACTTGATGAATGGGATAGTGATCTAAAATTTCAATAATTTCGGGTTGCCGCAGAAAGGCCTTTAAATCTGGATTGTAATCTCCCCACAGCCCCGTTAGCCCCAAGAGGGCAATGGCCAGCCATGGCCCCACTAACCACCCCCTTTGCCATAGTCGTCCTGCCAGAAGAGAACGATCGGCAACACGATCGCTTTGGGACTTTCCCCACCAGAAACTGAGGGGAACCAGTAACCACCCTACGCCTAGCCCAAGGGCAACTTGTCCATAGAATTTGACCGGATCTAGCCCCAACGGGTTCAGACCCAACAGGGATAGGTTAAGACCTGCCCCCGCTACGATCAGGAGAACGGCAAGACCGGCACAGCCATAGCTCAGCACCCCAAGCCAGGGAAACGGCCGGTGCTGGGGATCGGGTAAGGATCTCAGCCTTTGATAGCGATGGCGCAGTGCCTCCAAAGCGATCGCCGCGAGTAGGGCCAGAAAGGGGGTGAGTTGTAGGGGATAGTAACGAGTGCGGGTCTTAAAGATCATTAATTCAATGAACAACAGACCCGGGTAGCCCAAGCAGATCCAGAACCATTTCCCCTGGAAACGGGTGAGGAACCGATCGTCCTGACGGGATCCCATGTCCTGCACCAACAGTCCCAGCCCCACTAGACTAAAGAAAATCCAAGGCAGGCTATTGACGGGGATATTCCAGAGATAAAAGAGGGGCCCATTGCGGTTAAAGGTTTCCTGCGAGAGGACAAACAGCTTGCCAAAGAGCCCCACGAGGGGCAGGTTCCCGTACCGTTGCACACTCAGCCAGAGCCACAGGAGCATTGGCAACAAACCCAGACCGGCTCCCAGGTACAGTGTGGGGGTCGTTAAATAGCGGTGACGACGTTGCCCCGCAATGAAATAGGGCAGGAGCGCGATCACAACGGGCACCACCATGAATCCCTTAATGAAAAAGCCGAACCCTAAGCCGAACCCGGCAATACCGGCCCAGTACGATCCTTGTTTTGGGTGTTCTTTGGGGATTTGCTCTCCCTGAAGCAGGGCCCAAATGCTCAATAGTTCCAGACTGACCAGCACCATGTCCTGGGTGGCTAAGCGACTATATTGAGCCCAGAGGGGGGTAACGGCCAAAATTAAGGCGGCGGTGAAGCCGATCGAAGGTTTAAAGACGATCGTTCCAATTTGATAGGTTAAAAGCACCCCAAAAAGGGCGGCAATGATACTGGGAAGACGGGCCGCCCCTTCCGATTGTCCAAAGATCTGAAAGCAGAGGGCAATGATCCATTGAATCCCAATGGTGCGATCGTAGTTAAACTCACCGGGACGAATCCAATCCCCAGAGTCCAGAATTTTCTTGGCTTGACTCGCATAAATCCCTTCATCATGGGCCATAAAACTTTGTTGCGTACTCTGCACCAGCAGCAGCGGCACCACCCAAAACACCAGGAACAAAGTGGGATAGCGTTGGGGCCAGGTCAATAGGGGATGAGACAAAAACTTGTCTAGAATCTGCTCCAAACTGGCATTGTTCATGAATTTTGGCTTCAGAAGTTTAGGATTGGACGCTGCGAGGCATTACTTACCCGCCGTCACCAAAATGACACCACAGACAATAAATCCTAACCCCAAGAGGCGCAGGGGTGGGAGGGTTTCGTCAAAGACAAAATAGCCCATCAAGACCGTGAATAGATAAATAGAAGCGGCGGCGGGCCCGGCAACACTGAGGTTAACCCGGGTTAAGAGCAAAATGTAGGCCAGGGCTCCCAAACCGTAAGCGCCTAGACCAATCAATAATTCTGGAATGGTAATAATACTGAGGGCATGGCTTGCCATGTTGGTGAGGTTCACCTGCCCCAATTTCAGTGCTCCTAATTTGAGGAACAGTTGACCCGCCGATCCCGCGCAGACCGCGAGTAATAACAGTGCAATTTCAATCAAGCTCACAGGTTAAAGTTGTCCTCCTCAGGCGATTCTTCTTAAATAGCCCTGAAAAAACTGAGTAATTTCTGGGCTAAAGCATGATTAGTGTACTGTTCCAGGACGCGATCGTATCCTTTTTGCCCCAGGGTACGACAGAGATCAGGGGAATCCATCAACTGCACTAAGCACTCTTGTAATGCCGTGACATTGCCCTCGGGAAAAATTAACCCGGCCTCTCCAATCACCCGAGGAATTTCCCCTGAGTCTGACCCTAACACCGGCACTTGGCAGGCCATGGCTTCAATCAATACATGGCCAAATTGTTCTTTCCAGCCCTTTGCGGTGAGGGTCGTCTGGGCGTACAGCGTTTCTGACGGTAAGACCAGCGTATCCATGAGGTTAATGTAGCGATAGACCTGATCATGGGGCACGCTATTGATAATAAGGAGACGATCGAAAACGCCGGACTCTCTAGCACAGTCCTGAATAGTTGTCTCCAGTTCCCCCCGACCCAAGAGAAGCAATTTCCACGATCGCTCCTGTAGAGAGGAGAGCGCTTTAATTAAGGTTAAAATCCCCTTCTCAACCACAAAGCGTCCCACAAAGCCGACCACAAAATCTTGGGACTGAATACCCAATTGAGCCATTAGCTCGGGCTGAGGCTGGGGACGGAACAGATGTTCATCCACCCCTAACTGAGGCATCACGATCGCTTGATTACGATAGCCATGCTGCCGTAACAAATCCAAACCATCCTGATTCCCCGCAATTAACCCCTGGGTATAGCGAAGGTTGTAAGCTTCCAAGGCAGACACAGGAAAACGGAGGTCGTAGGGTAAATTCCACCAGGTAAAGAAACAAATTTTTGCCTTTAAGCGAAAAACTTGATTGATCAAAATCGATTGAGCCAGAGCCAAAGACTTTGCCCCTTGTTCCACCAAGATCACATCTGGGCGGAAGGAGCGGAGCAACTGAACATACGCCCAGCCAAAACAGAGCATGCCCTGGTTTTCCTCATGAAAATTAGGCAGCGGTACCACCTGAAAAGATCCCGATTGATAGGGTGTGGGCTCAACCAAATTGCCCATCACGCCCCCCTCTCGCCACCGTTTCGGCACTCCGATCGTGACCTCAATACCTGGCTCAAGTTGAGATAGGATTTTCAGCCGCTCTCGATTTAACTCCACGATATAGGAGTGGCTCACTACAACAATCTTCATAAAGCCCTATTGTCCCAAAGCCTTCAATTCTCGGGCTCTAGCAATATCTAAATTGTTGGTATACTCCACAATCTTACCCTGGGCCGTCAGGTAATTTGGATCTGTTTCGGGCACTAGTAACAACAATTGAACTGACTGATCCCAAGTTTCTGCAACGGCTCCCCACTCCTCAGCAGTTTGAGCGGTTTGGGCAAGGACTGCCGCTTCCATAGCTGCATTGATGGCATCTCGCCACGGGTTGAGGGGTTCTGTTCCAGTGGTATCTGTTCCAGTGGTATCTGTTCCAGTGGTATCCGTTCCAGTGGTATCCGTGGCTCCCGTGTCTACCGCTGTCGGATCAGAGGGGGTGCCCTCCGGTCCTTCGGGCACCGTGCTGGAAATGGGGGGAACACTGGGAATAGTTACCGGGGGGAGTTCCACAACAGCATCTGTGGGGTTTGTTGTAATAGGCGTTGGGGATTGATCAAAGAGGAAAAAGCGGTAATAGGCACCGGCACCGGCAAACAGCAAGGCGACGATCGCTGCCAAGGAGAGCGGAATGATGGGAAAGCCAGATTGTTGGGGAAGTTCATCTTCTGCAAATTCGGGCACCTCTAAGTCAGCCTCACCAGATCCCGACAAGGTTTCGCTTACCTCTGCTGCTGAGTCATTCCAGTTATGACCGTTGCTCTCTTCTGCTCCATAAGCATCCTCTGCCAAAGACAAGTCTAGGGGGGCACCATTCACTGCCTCCGATTGCGCTTCAATTTGGGTTTCGTCGAGAAAATCAACCTGATCAAAGGACAGATCCGCATTTTCTGCGCTACTCAAAACATCACTCTCAGGATCAAAATCAGGGTCAAAGTCACCAAAGGAGGTTTCCTGCTGCAATTGAGTCTCAGCGGGGGTCATTTCAGGTTCAGCGCTTTCGGGAACCGGGAGGGTAAAGTTAGAGGGCATGGTGGGCAGCCCCGCCGCTTTAGGCCCCTGATACTTTAAGTCATGTCGCCAAAGCACGGGTTCTTGACCTGGAAGTCGTGCATAAATATGAATAGACATTGCCGGAACTTGGAGGCGCGACAAGGCCTGATCCAAATACTCTACGATCGATTCTTCGTGACCGTCTAAACGCTCTCCTTCTAAGAGCAAATGGAGTTCATTACTACGCCGAGTAGCTTTTGTCGTAATACCTTGGGACTGTAACGAACGATTTAAAAGTCCGGCAATGACGCGAGGTTCACCGGTTTTCGCTAATTCCAGAAAATTGGTCTGTGTCATGGCTCATATTCTCAGGCTAAAGGCTAAGGCAACGGGGACAAGAAAACTTGCTGCTGTTTTACCACATCCCGCGAGAAGAATTGCCCTCTGTCCCAAAGAAATTGCCCTGAATTACTCAAAAACGTGATTTCGATCGCTGATGCAACCTGGCTAGAGCAGTTAGTCTCAAAGTCAGTATATCAAACCTTGGAAAGCTTAGGGCTAAGACCCAGAACGGTCTTCAGACCTTACAGATCCAATTCCCGGTGGTCTGGCTACCAACTTAAGGGGGAAGAGTTCGGTGCTCCGCGCCGCACTCTTCCATTAAATCTTTTCCCTTTCACTGGAAAGCCGTTGTCTCAGAGGGTAGACAATAATACTAACCGGATCACCACTAACCGAATCAACCGGGTATGCGCTCTCTGGAGCCGATACCCGCTGCACATTAATGTTACTCAGGACTTATGAATCAAACTGACATGAAGCGGTGTGCTAAGCCTTTAAAGCCCAATCCCTTTGAAGTTTATCGGGATCCACTGACAGGGCGATGGCAGGTCAACAAACCCACTAAAACCCTGACCACTGCTTAAGAATTTCCGTTGCCGATTGGCACAGATGAGGGTGGCAAGTGTTATTGCTGCCAATTAAGCAGCCCCACTGACTGGGATCGCCCTGGTTATAGCGCAACTCAGACCCATCCTCGCGGCTGAGCTGACCACCCGCCTCCGATAGAATGAGGTCTGGGGTAGCCAAATCCCAGTCCTTGGGAGCAGATTCTCCTGATAAAGAAAGATACACATCGGCGGTCTGTTCGAGAAGTTGCACCATTTTAAAGCCAAGCCCGCCCCCCCAAACATATTGTTTGACGGGGAAGGCTTCCAGCAATTCCGCAAAGCGAGGATAATGGCTATTGCGTCCAATCACCAACCGTAGATCTTCAAGGTGATAGCGACTGCCAACCCGCACAGGCTGGCAAGCGGAGGAGCCCCGCCGAGGGTCACCGGATTCAACAAAGGCCCCTTGACCTCGAATAGCTGTATAAAGTTTGTCTTGAACCGGCACCGCTAAGATCGCTAACAGGGGCTGATGGTGATAGAGCAGGGCTAAATGTAAGGTGAATTGACCGGTTCGTTCAATAAAATCCCGGGTACCGTCGATGGGATCTAAGACCCAAACCCAGGGCTGGGGCAGCGGCTCATGTCGTACTAAATATTTATCGTTCTCTTCACTGAGGTAGCCAAAATCTGGATCCGGGAAGGCGGCCTGTAAATCACGAAGAACCTGATGATTAACCGCAAGATCTGCTGCTGTGACGGGGCCTCCCGCAGGATACTGCACGTCTAAATTTGTTTTGCCGGTATAGAAGTCTAACAGCAGGTCAACGGCATCCCAGACAATGGTTTTGGCAATGGCTAAGCAGCGATCGAGATGAATCATTGCAGGGGGTAGGGGACAGGGATTAGGGGTAGGGGATAGGGATTAGGGGGTAGGGGATAGGGATTAGGGGGACTCTAGATTAACTGCGGCGTGTGACTGTGCTGCCTGCACAATCTCTATTCTTGCGTGGACATGAGGGTCAGCTTTTTAATGTTCCAAGGGCTCCAAGGTGCTTACAGGGGCAGAATTGAAAACTCTCCCCTAATATCTTTCTCTTCAAGGCTATCAACTTAAAGCGGATGTGTTCGCCGCTCCGCGGCGAACTCTTCCATGAAATTTTTTCGCTTTCAGTGGAAAGATCCCTTAAATGACCGTACCATCCCGAATCACTGCATTTTTGAGAATCACGACAATACCACTGCGGATATAAAAACCGAGTTCTTCTTTGTTAGACTCTTCAACGTTATCTTTGTTGATGATTTGCACGTTGTTGCCAATGCGAGCATTTTTATCCACGATCGCCCCTCGAATGGTACAGTTAGAGCCAATTCCTAGGGGTTGCAGACCGCTAGAAACTGCATTTTTGCGCTCTTCATAGGCTTGGTAATAATCCGACCCCATGATTAAAGAATCTTGGACAATGGTGCCGGATTCAACGCGGCTTCTGACCCCTAAAACAGAGTGGTGAATCTTACAGTTTTTGAGGATACAGCCTTCGCCGATGATGGATTCGGTGACTTGACAATCCAGTAATTTGGTGGGGGGCAAATAGCGCGATCGGGTATAAATCGGAGCCTTGTCATCGTAGAAGCTGAAGGGGGGATGGGGCTGTTGGGTTAGGGTAAGGTTAGCTTCATAGAAGGAGCGCATTGTTCCAATATCTTCCCAATAGTCATCAAAAAGATAGGCTTGTAGCTTGTAGCCCTTTTCCGCTGCACCAGGAATAATTTCTTTACCAAAATCGGTCTGGGACGTAAACATCCGCTCCAATAAATCTTCTAGGGCTTTGCGCTTAAAGACATAAATCCCCATCGAGGCAATATAGGGTTTTGCTTTCGCAGATTCTGGATCTAACCCTAAACAAGCTGTGTCCACTTGCATGGCTTTTAGGGCTTCTCCTTTGGGCTTTTCACTAAAGTCAATGATCTGTCCCTGATCATTAATTTTCATTAAGCCAAATTCTGAGGCGGTGTCTTCTCCAATGGGGACAACGGAGAGGGTAATATCAGCGCCGGTTTCCCGGTGGTGCCGGACAAAGGCACTGTAATCCATGCGATAGAGGTGATCACCGGAGAGGATCAGATATTCATCGACATCCCATTCCTTGAAGAGCCAGAGGTATTGACGCACCGCATCCGCTGTTCCTTGGAACCAATCGGGGTGATCGGGGGTTTGTTGAGCCGCTAGCACCTCTACAAAGCCTTCCTGAAAACCGCCAAAGTTATAAGCACGGGCAATATGACGATTTAAAGAAGCTGAATTGTACTGGGTGAGCACGTAAATTCGATAAATCTCTGAATTAATACAATTGCTGATAGGAATATCGATCAAGCGATACTTACCCGCTAGCGGTACAGCCGGCTTTGCCCGTAGCTTCGTGAGCGGATAAAGACGAGTTCCTGCCCCGCCACCTAACACAATTCCTAAAACTTTTTTCACAACTGCTCCCCCAAAACGTCCCTATTAATAACTACAAATATCTATTCCAGTGTCGGATTGACCGTACCCGTTGGCAAGGGGATCAGGCAAAAAAGTCGATTTCAGTGTTCTAGATAACACTAGCTGATGGAGGTGAGCCACCCCCGCAGGAGGTAATAAATCTGAGTGAGGTATTCCTGAACGAGGTCACCGGTTTGAGCCAGGGCGTGTTCATTGGGGATGAGATCCTGGGGTACTTGGTATTTATGCCGAAAATCCCCTTCTTCCTGTACGGTATAAAAGTCTGTGGCGCGGGGAATAATCTGAATACCGGCTCCCCCACCTAAGTCTTCTAGGGTCTTTTCAAAGGTGGCGGAGGCCCGTTGCATGTTTAGGGCAGAGGAAACCAGAATCAGCGATCGTACCCCCGTTAGACCTTGAGCTTCATCCGTTAAGACAGCACGAACGGCATCGGCGCTCTTTTTGATTGACCCACTGTTGTTTTCGACAATAATGCTCCCTCGGGGAACCCCTAAGCTGGCCAAGATGGCAACGGCTTCGTTATTTTCCTGAAGCCGAGCGTTATCGGTGCTCTGAACGTCGCTGCGGCGATCCCCTGTGACAATCATGGTGGGTCCCCCAGTTCTAAAAAAGATCTCTGAGGCATACCGTAAACGATCGCCGCTTTCCGTCAATTCAATTTGGGTTCGAGGGGCGATGGCCGGTCGAGTGGTGCCCTGGGCTAAAACCACCATGATTGGTGCGGTTTGTCCAGCCGTTGACCCGATCGCTTCCGCTACGGGTTGCTCGACCTGCTGACTGAGCCAGTAGGCGGTGACGGGCATACTGCTCAGAAATAGGGTGAGGAAGACCCAGAGTTGTCTGTTTTGGAACGTCTTGGCATCAAATCTGACCTCTGTCCACTTAATTATCATAATTAAGGTGAACAAGGCAAAGCCTAAGGGACGGAGGGGCAAGGAGAGGACGCTCCACGCCTCGGAAACCACGCCAGCCTCTGGCTCGAAAAAGGCCAACACCAACAGCGCGACCATGACAAAAAAGCCCAGGGTCGTATAAAAGGCGGGTTGGATAAATTGCTTGAGGATGTACCAGGCAATGACACCAATCAATAACCACAAAAGGATCTGAGTTAGCAGTTCAAACATTGCTGGCACTCCTTACAATTGACGCACGGTGAACAGGTCCGGATCTAAATCAAGCCACTTTAACGCAAGCATTGTACTGGTCAAGCGGCCTTTGGCAAGCACTTTCTCGAACAATAGCGCTGGGGTCAGCTTATATCGCAGTTTTAGGCTTCACCGTGCGTTCTAGGGTCTTAGCGGCTCCGACTCAGGGAGGTTAAGCGTTCACCGGTACCGATTAAACCCGCGATGGCTAGGCTGGGTTTGATCTCAATACGGCTGACCTGGGTGAGATGAATACAGACGCTTTCTTCGGGCAGTTGTAAGATTACCCAGTTGTTATCTAGAAAGGCAGACCATCCTTCCTGTAAAATTTCCGCTAACGATCGCGTTTCTCCCTCTGCAACCTTGGCAAGGGTATAGAGGTTATAGGATTCAGACTCTCCACTGGTGTAGTGAAAGGTCAGTTGGGCATAATCTCCCACGGGGCTGCTGTACATGGCAATCAATACTCCTCATGAACCGGATTGCATCACAACTGTAAGGGTATCAGAATACTCGAAATTCCCGTACCACAGTACAGGTCAGTGCATCCTAAGGTAACCTAAAGAGAACCTTCCCTATGAGGTTAGACCATGACGATCGCTCCCCGCTCTCAGGTTGAGGTATTGCCTACCGTCTTTCCCCTGATCGAACCTGAAGAGGTTTTACCTGGCTCCGAAGACCTCCCCGATTCTGACGATACCCCTGTGGATAGTGAAGGACAAAATGACATACCCAATGGACTGCGCTCTGCCCTCGCCCAACTATGGAGCGATCGTCAAGACTGGTTTTTTGGGGTAGATATGGGCATTTACGATCGGGAAGGGCAACGTCAAGGAACCCCCACGATCTTGCCGGATGGGTTTTTGTCCCTCGGGGTAACCCGCCGCAAAGGGCAATGGGGACGCAGAAGCTATGTCTTGGCAGAAGAAGGAAACATTGTACCGATTTTTGCCCTAGAGTATTTATCGAAAACCTATGGGGGAGAATACGATAAAAAGCTGAATATCTATCAAAAATTAGGGGTTCTTTATTATCTGGTCTATAACCCCGAAGGTCGCCGTAAACACCAGAAATTAGAATTGTATAGTCTGCACAATCATCAATACCAACGATCGCTCCAATCCCCCCCTTTTTGGTTACCGGAAATTGGGTTAGGGATTGGCATCAATCAAGGAATTTTATCCGGTGTAGCTCAGGAGTGGCTAGCCTGGTTTGATCAGTCTGGCAATCCTTATCCTTTACCCGAAGAAGCAGTCGAAATTGAACGGCAACGGGCCGAATATCTAGCAGCCAAACTAAGGGCTCTGGGGATCATGGTAATCTGAATATGAAACTTCAGAGAAATGTTATTCTTTCAATGGGTTCTAATCCATAATTTTGTCAGAGCTTTCAAAACTGTCCTATGATAATTTGCTATTTCTTTAGGTCTAGATGTCTGTTATGAGCGATATATCTCCCCTGCGCGATCGTTACATTAATCCCTTGACAGACTTTGGATTCAAACGACTGTTTGGTACAGAGGCTCACAAGGAATTACTGATTGACTTTTTGAATGTAGTGCTACCTCCCCAGCACCAAGTCAAGGATTTAACCTTTCGTAATACAGAAAACCTAGGCAATACACCGATGGATCGTAAGGCTATTTTTGATTTGTACTGTGAAAGTCAATCGGGTGAGAAGTTTATTGTGGAAATGCAAAAGGCAAAGCATAATTACTTTAAGGAAAGAAGTGTTTATTATGCTACTTTTCCCATTCAAGAACAGGCACAAAAAGGGAACTGGAATTATAAACTCACTGCTGTTTACACGATCGGTATTCTAGATTTTGTTTTTAGTGATCACAGGAATGAAAGCACCCTTTTACATATCGTAGAGCTTAAAGATCAGGATTGTCGTGTATTTTATGAAAAACTTAAGTTTATTTACATTGAGTTGCCAAAATTCACCAAAACGATCGATGAACTTGAGAATCATTTTGAGCAATGGTTATACCTTCTCAGGCACCTGCCAGATTTAGAAGATCCACCTTCAGCACTTCAATGTAGTCCCTTTAATCAACTCTTTAGTGCGGCAGAAGTGGCTAATTTATCTAAACCAGAACGAAAAGCCTATGAGAATAGTTTAAAATACTACCGAGATATGGTCGGGGTTGTGGATACGGCACGGGAAGAAGGGCGGGAACAGGGACGACAAGAAGGGCGGGAACAGGGACGACAAGAAGGGTGGGAACAGGGACGACGAGATCAACAGTTAACGATCGCTCAAACCCTGAAAAACGCGGGAACTTCTCTAGATTTTATTGCTCAGGTCACGGGGTTATCCCTAGCGGATCTGCAAACCCTGGAGTAAGTGCAGCGTTCGATGGAATAAATTAAGAGATTAATTATGGATTTTACGATCGCTATTCCCACCTATAACGGAGCCAAGCGATTGCCAGGGCTATTTGCAGCACTGCAACGGCAAAAACCTGTGCCTGGCATAGCATGGGAAGTCCTAGTGGTGGATAACAATAGCCAGGATGAGACGGCTCAACTTCTGCAGGAGTGGCAAGGGAAAAGTTCAGGATTTCCGATACGGTATTGCCATGAGCCCCAACAAGGAGCCGCCTTTGCCCGGCAAAGGGCGATCCGAGAATCCAGCGGAGATTGGGTTGGCTTTTTGGATGATGATGTCATTCCAGATGAAAATTGGCTAGAGGCTGCACTGCA
>JBEAPM010000010.1:0-9991 GCA_041164445.1 Cyanobacteriota bacterium | reverse complement strand
TGCGTTCAATAGCACTCATGGCGCTTGTTGGGTAGAGTCTTCAAGACCAGAGTGACCGATTTTGGCGCTTGAACCCAAACATGCCTTCCTCACCCGAGACATAGAAAACGGTAGAGTCAGGGATTTTCCCCACTCCTGTTCTCTCAATCACTCCTCCTCATGGTTAAGCGCCGCCCCTCAGTTTATCCAGAACCGATCGATCTTCCAGGGTGGAAGTATCTCCAGACACCTCTTGACCTGCGGCTAGCGATCGTAATAAACGACGCATAATTTTGCCCGATCGTGTTTTGGGTAGCGCCTCACTAAACCGAATTTCCGCAGGTCGAGCTAAAGCACCAATTTCCGTGACAACGTGTTGCTTTAACTGCTGGGACAACTCGTCATTTCCGTCATAATTACTCTCTAGGGTCACAAAGGCGACAATTTCTTCCCCTTTGAGATCATCGGGTTTACCCACAACTGCAGCTTCCGCCACGGAAGGATGGGAAACGAGGGCCGATTCAATTTCCATGGTTCCTAAGCGGTGACCGGAAACGCTGATCACATCGTCCACCCGGCCCATGACCCAGTAGTACCCATCCTCATCCCGACGGGCACCATCTCCGGCAAAGTAAAAGTATTGACCATTGACGGGAGCAATGTGATCCCAATAGGTGCGGCGGAAGCGATCGTCATCCCCGTAGACGGTGCGCATCATACTGGGCCAGGGATGTTTCACCACTAGATACCCCCCTTGATTTTCCGGAACGGGATGACCTTCGAGATCCACTACGTCCATGAGAATACCGGGGAAGGGTAGGCAGGCGGAGCCTGGCTTCGTGGGCACAGCCCCCGGCAGGGCCGTGAGCATGTGACCGCCCGTTTCTGTTTGCCACCAGGTATCCACAATGGGACAGCGTTCTTTACCAATAATGCGGTGGTACCACATCCAGGCTTCGGGGTTGATGGGTTCGCCCACTGTACCCAGGAGACGGAGGGAAGAGAGGTCACGGGCATTGGGCAGGTGTTCTCCCATTTTGATGAAGGCACGAATGGCGGTGGGAGCGGTGTAGAAAATGGTCACGCCATATTTTTCAATGACATCCCAGAAACACCCTGGGTTAGAGGAGCGGGGAGCCCCTTCGTACATGAGACTGGTGCCGCCATTGGATAGGGGGCCATAGACGATGTAGCTGTGTCCCGTAATCCAGCCCACATCCGCAGTACACCAGTAAACATCGGTATCTTGGAGGTCAAAAGTCCACTGGGTTGTCATGTGGGTATAGAGGTTATATCCCCCGGTGGTGTGGACAACGCCTTTGGGTTTGCCGGTACTGCCACTGGTGTAGAGAATAAAGAGTAGATCTTCGCTATCCATGGGTTCAGCGGGGCAATGGGCAGAAACCCCTAGCCGCAGATCGTGCCACCAATGGTCGCGCCCGGGTTCCATGGTGATTTTCTGCTGGGTGCGTTGGACCACCAGTACATTCTCCACACTGGGGGCTGCATTATTTTCTAAGGCTCTATCCACTTGCTCTTTGAGGGGAACGATCGCATCTTTACGCCAGCCCCCGTCCGCTGTAATCACTAATTTCGCTTTACCATCGTTCAAGCGATCCCGCAGCGCTTCGGCACTAAACCCTCCAAAAACCACACTATGGGGGGCTCCAATGCGGGCACAGGCCAGCATAGCGATCGCGGCTTCGGGGATCATGGGCATATAAATGCCGACCACATCTCCTTTTTGGATGCCCAGTTGTTTGAGCACATTGGCAAATTGACAAACTTCCCGGTGTAGTTGGGCGTAGGTGAGGGTGCAGGAGTCGCCGGGTTCTCCTTCCCAAATGAGGGCTGCTTTGTTTTTGCGCCAGGTGGTGAGATGGCGATCGAGACAATTATAGGAAATATTAATTTTGCCATTGACAAACCATTTCGCATGGGGGGGATCCCAGTCCAAGACCCGATCCCATTTGGTGAACCAATGCAGTTCTTGTGCCGCTAAATCAGCCCAAAAACCTTGGGGATCAGCCTTAGCGCGATCGTAGAGCGCCTTATATTCATCCATGCTACTAATTCGGGCCTCTTGGGCAAAGGCGGCTGGAGGCGCAAAGAGTCGCTGTTCTTTGAGAATTGATTCGATCGTCGGTTGAGACATAATCTTCCGCTTGACAGTTGTAATCCTTTGGTTACAAACCATACCGAGTTTTAGGAACGCTGACCTAGGATTCACAAATAATCTTTACGAATCTCCGGTGGACTTTCCAGTGCGGTGCCGCTGGTTACCATTAAGGGGCAAAACGAGTCGCTGCTGCTGCGCGGTTAATTGTTACAAAACATTA
Source organism: Cyanobacteriota bacterium (assembly GCA_041164445.1). Lineage (GTDB taxonomy): Bacteria > Cyanobacteriota > Cyanobacteriia > Prochlorotrichales > Prochlorotrichaceae > JBEAPM01. Next base: position 7,673 of record JBEAPM010000010.1, on the reverse strand, counting down.
AGGATGTGGAATTGAATGCGTAATGCAACCCGATACTCTTGGAAGACTTGATAGGACACCTCAAAAAAGCTCAAAAGGCGTTCCTATGGCTACGCACGAATAGAGATTGGGGCGATCGGCACAGCCACCCGTCACAATGAATTGAGGTGTCCACTGGCAAGTTAGGCAGGGTCATGCCGAGCTGGCTATTGTTGGATCATGGAGTATCGATATGTCTTCTTCTCAATGCAGGCCTCCGCAAGCTGCTCAATTAGCTCAAGTGATTCAGGTTACTCGTTTAGAGATGTTGGAAGTCGGAGCAACCTTAATAAAGTTTAGTTACCAGGATCAGACCTTAAAACTCCTGTTTGTGCTTGAAGATGATGCCGATATGACTCAACATCAAACGCAAATGACTAACATTATTTGGAGAATGAAAGTAACCCTCAACGACGCTCATATTTCGATCGTAGAAATTTATCAGCCTCTGCAGGAACAATCTCAATCTGAATGTGTATTCAGGGTAGATCTGAATGCGTCTTTGCAGCCAATAGAAACGGATCCCTTCCTACAATTATCAAGAGGGCTCTGCTTGGCCCGTTAATAGCATTAACCTCTCACTTTGGGCTACCAACTTAAGGCGGAAGAGTGCGGCGCTCCGCGCCGCACTCTTCCATTAAATTTTTCCGCTTTCAGTGGAAAGCCTCACTTTATGGCTTTCCATTGAAAGTGGAAAAGTTTCAGGCACGAGCGCTGCACTTCCGCCTGAAGTGGGTAGCCCACTGCGTTGCCGCAAAGCCCCATTTTCTCACTTCGCTAACCCAGGGGTACGCCGGGTTCAGGGAACGCACCTCTGTTCGTTCTCTTCCCCTAACCAACCTAGGGTATGGTTGGAGTATGGAGGGGCTTTGATCGCAATGGTGGTAGCTTTGCCGCCCATTCATCGAGGTGCCCTACTAAGAGACCTCAACTCCCTCAACTCTGCATTCCCCAGCCCCTAAGAGACCCTGATGATTCCCTATTCTGTTCGGCAAAAATGGGTTACGCCCTACCTCTTTTTGGCTCCTGCCCTGTTGGCGTTGAGTGTAACGGTGTTTTGGCCCGCCCTGCATGCCTTTTATTTGAGTTTTACCGAGTATGGCTATGACTTAAGCCGCAGTCCAGACTGGGTGGGTCTGAAAAATTTTCAGACCTTAAGGGGGGATAAGGTTTTTTGGCAAACTTTAGGCAACACCCTTTTGTATCTAGTGGGGGTGGTGCCGCTGTTAGTCACTTTACCGTTAGTGTTGGCGATTTTGGTCAATCGACAACTGCGGGGCATTCGCTGGTTTCGGCTAGCCTTTTATACCCCTGTAGTCATTTCTATGGTGGTGGCAGGGATTGCTTGGAACTGGCTCTATGCTGAAAAAGGCTTGTTAAACCAAATGCTGGCGGTACTCTTTGCCCCGATTCCCTTGGCTCAAGACTGGCTGCCCATTCCCTGGCTGACCCAACCCGGCTGGGCGATCTATAGTGTTATGGCGGTGACGGTGTGGCGAGGCTTGGGCTATTACATGGTCATTTACTTAGCGGGGTTACAGGCTATTCCCCAGGAACTGTATGAAGCGGCGGCCTTGGATGGTTCTGATGGGTGGCAGCGGCATTGGGATATTACCTTACCCTTGATGCGTCCCTATCTGGTCTTAGTGAGCATTATTTCTTCTATTTCTGCGATGAAAGTCTTTGAAGAAATTTTTATTATGACCCAAGGAGGCCCGCGCAATGGTTCCAAAACGATCGTTTATTACGTCTATGAACAGGCTTTCCAAAATTTAAATATTAGTTATGCCTGTGCCATTGGCTTGATTTTATTTTTAATGATTTTGATCCTCTCCATCTTACGCTTGGTGGTTGTTCCCCGTGAGGTAGATCGGTAGGGTAGTAAAGATAACCAGTGAGTTCGGAGTATTATGAGCCAGCGTTTACGCCAAGCGATCGCTAATGGAGAGTTTTTAGTTACCGCAGAAGTTGCGCCGCCCAAAGGGGCGGATCCCACAGAAATGTTGAAGTTAGCAGCAGGTCTTAAAGATCGGGTTCATGCGGTTAATATTACTGATGGCAGTCGGGCGGTAATGCGGCTCAGTTCTTTAGCCGGATGCGTTCTCTTACAACAGCAGGGCATTGAAGCCGTCTGCCAGGTGACCTGCCGCGATCGTAATCGCATTGGCTTGCAGGCGGATTTATTAGGAGCCCAGGCCTTAGGCATTGTCAATATTTTGGCTTTAACGGGGGATCCGGTCAAAGTCGGGGATCATCCGAAGGCGAAAGCTGTCTACGATTTGGAATCGGTACGTCTCTTGCACCTGATTCAACGCCTCAATGAGGGCAAAGATGCGAACGATAAGCCCTTACCTGAGGGGGGCACTAGTTTTCTGGCAGGAGCAGCGGTGGATCCTCAACTGCCCAGTTGGAGTAGCCTGCAAACGCGGTTTGAGCGCAAGATTAAGGCGGGAGCAGAATTTTTTCAAAGTCAGTTAATTTCCGATTTCGATCGTTTAGGGGAGTTTATGGAGCGGATTGCCCGTCCCCATGGCAAACCGATTTTAGCGGGTATTTTTCTCCTCAAGTCTGCCAAAAATGCGGACTTTATTAATCGGATGGTTCCCGGTGTGCAGATCCCCCAGGAAACGATCGATCGCTTGGCCGCCGCCCCTGACCCCCTCCAAGAAGGCATTACGATCGCAGCGGAGCAAATTAAAGCCGCCAAGGAATTATGCCAGGGAGTCCATGTGATGGCCGTTAAACGGGAAGATCTGATTCCCCAAATTCTCGATCGGGCAGGTCTGGCTCCGATCCGTCCCTAACCCTTTTGCCCCGATTCAACCCACCGCCCTACCCCACCGTCCTACCTATGCTAAATCGCCTAAGCCTCAAGCAAACCCTAATCGAAACGATCGCTGAGCAACAACAACAGCAGCAAATTGCCGCCAGTGCCCCCGTTACGGATAACAAAATCGCCCCCTCCGCCATTCAGGAGATTGAGGCCTTAACCACTGACCTAGAGCAGCAAACCCTCTTTCCCCGGCCCTTGCTCTATAGCCCCAATTTGCTACAGGGCACCTGGAAACTCTTGTATTCCAGCGCTCGGGAGATTCGGATGTTAACCCGTTTACCCTTGGGCTTTCAGGTGGGGGGGGTGTATCAAGTGATTGATGTCCCCTCCGCAACGTTTTTCAATCAAGCCTTTTGCTACCACGCCTTAGGGATTTTAGCGGGGTATGTCAAAGTCACGGCGGAATTTAAACTGGCCCCTTCCGAGGGGGATGGGCAACCGGATCAACGGGTGGATGTATTTTTTCAGAAGCGCTTCCTGTTTTTGGAGCAGGCCTTCAGCCTCAATCTTCCTGCTCAGCAACCGTTACAAGCCTTTGATGCCCGCAATCCACCGGGGCGACAACCGTTTCTCAAAATTACTTACCTGGATGAAGATTTCCGAGTGGGCCGAGGGGGCGAAGGCAGCTTATTTATCCTCTCCCGCGTCCAGGAAATGACTCGCTAGACTGGAAGGTGGAGCAGTCAATAGGACGTAATGCAAAAACGATCGATCGTCATCATTGGGGCTGGCATTGGTGGACTGACGGCCGCCGCCCTTCTAGCCCGGCAAGGGCATTCTGTACAGGTCTTTGAGCAAGCCTGGATTCCAGGGGGCTGTGCCTCTACCTTTCGTCGCCAAGGGTTTACCTTTGATGTGGGGGCAACCCAGGTGGCGGGGCTGGAGCCGGGGGGCATTCACCAGCGTATTTTTGAGGTATTGGAAACGGATCTTCCCCCCGCTTCGCCCTGTGATCCAGCCTGTGCAGTCTATTTACCGGGGGAAACCCACCCCATCTCCGTGTGGCGCGATCCCCTCCAGTGGCAACGGGAACGGCAGGAGCAATTTCCCGGCAGTGAGCGGTTTTGGGCGCTCCTGCAAACCCTGTTCCAGGCCAGTTGGCGGTTTCAGAGCCGTGATCCAGTCTTACCGCCCCGCAATCTTTGGGACGTGGGGCAACTGTTCCAAGCCCTGCGCCCCGATACCCTGGTCACGGTGCCTCATACCTTTCGGGTGGTGACGGATGCTTTGCAAGCTTACGGACTAGCGGGCGATCGTCGTCTCCGCACTTTTTTGGATTTGCAACTCAAACTTTATTCCCAGGTCGATGCCTCCGCCACGGCCTTACTCTATGCCGCTACCGCCCTGTCCGTTTCTCAGGCTCCCCAGGGCTTATTTCACCTCGAAGGCAGTATGCAGGTGCTCAGCGATCGTTTAGTGGAGGCAGTGAAGCGCTGGGGCGGGTCTATTCACTGTGGACAAACGGTTACGGGGATCTTGACCCAGCACAACCAAGTGATGGGGGTGCGGGTTCAGGATCGCAAAACAGGGACGGTGGCGATCGTCTCGGCGGATCAGGTGGTTGCCAACGTGACGGTACAAAACCTGGTGCAATTACTCGGCGAGGAAACCCTGCCCCCCACGATGGCGGGCTATGCTCAACGGGTGCAGCAGCTACCGGAGGGCTCGGGGGCCTTTGTCCTCTACCTGGGGGTGAAGCGATCGGCCCTGCCCCCCTCCTGTCCTCCCCATTTGCAATTTTTATATGATTACGATCGGCCCCAGGCCAACGCGCCTGACCCGATCTCGGAAAATAACTCCCTCTTTGTGTCCGTCAGCCGAGAAGGGGATGGCCGCGCTCCCGCAGACCAGGCAACTCTGATCGCCTCTTCCTTTACGGACTTAGGGCAATGGTGGCAAGCGTCCACGGATTCCGCCCAGTATCAAGCCTTAAAAGCCCGCTATACCCAGACCGCCCTCGATCGCTTGGGCCGCTTTTTTGACCTTTCTCCCGAAACCCTTGTGCATCAGGAAGCCGCTACCCCCTGCACCTTTGCCCACTTTACCCACCGCGATCGAGGCGCAGTCGGTGGACTGAGCCAACGCCTGGCCAGTTTTGGCCCCTTTGGCTTTGCCAATCGCACCCCTGTGGGGGGACTGTGGCTCGTGGGGGATTGTACCCATCCTGGCGAAGGCACCGCTGGCGTAAGTTACTCCGCCTGGACGGTGGCCCGGCAAATTGAAGCCCTGTATTAGGGCGGGTCATCAATTAGGTCTAGAAGCCTTGCGACCCTTGTGACATCAAGGTTACCGCACCCGCTCCAGCAAACATAACCAGGGGCTGAAACGACTGACGTATAAACACTTCAGCGCTAAATGATGACAGCCTAAGCAGAAACCGTAAATATCTTTACGCTTCGTTGCAAAAGGTCACAGAGCCGAAGAGTCGTGCTAACGTTTATTGCTAGATGTTTACACAAGTTCCCTAGGAGGTTTCGAGTGACGACGCAACTGGCCCAACACTCTGTTGATCGGGAAGATTTCTCGGATTATGTAGCCAATCTGCAACTCCACATGAGCTTACAAGCCCGTAATTTACTCCCCGGTATTGCACCCAAAAGCGTTGGTGACGATACCCGTGCCCAGTTACTTCAGGAAACCCAAGCCGCTTTTGAAAAATTAGCGTCTCGCCAACGCTAAGTCTAATCATTTAATCCAGCAAAGGCCGTCCTCAATAGGTTGTGTGGTTACGCCCTCCGGCCCAAGCCACACAGCAGTTTTAGCCCTCTAGGATTCGCTGTAGCGGGCTACCACATTAAGGCAGATCTTAAGGCGCAAAAGTGCCGCACTCTGAAATGCCCTGAAACTTCAGTGGAAAGCCCTGTAGCGAACGGCAAAAGAAAAATAAACAGAAGAAAAGCCCTTGAGGTCTTTCCATGTTTCGACCCCAAAGGCTTCTTCGCTCGAACTTTCACTCCTCACACTCCCTCAGTTTAGGTGTCCCTGAGTAAATTTACCTTCAGGCTGTGACACTTTTGCCAACTGTCCTACCAAGGATTGCCCACTAAGGTAAAGGCGGACCAATAGTAAGGATGACTTAGATTAGGGGTTTCACGATCGGCAATCTGACTGGGTAAAGCTAACCCTCCTCGAAAACTGGGGCCGCGCAATTCACCAGAGGCTACGGTAATGTTGCCCTGGATCATGGCAAGTTGAGCTTGGCGCAGGGCCTGGGCTTTAGTCTTCACCGTACTGTCTCGCAGTTGTCGATAAAATTCCGTCATCAGCCCCAGAGTACCCTCATCACTAACATACCAAAGGCTGGCCAAAGAGGTTTTCACCCCGGCTTGCACCGCCAAGCCCGCAAAACCGAGTTCCGCTTGATCATTGCCTAGGGCTGTCCGGCAGGCACTCAACACTAAAAGCTCTACCGGTGCCCCCTGACTAAATTGCAGATCGCGCAGTTGATTAAATCGGAGCCGGGAATCCCAAAGTTGGATATAGGATTGCCCTAAATCATTAGCTTCAAAATCCGCATGGGTCGCTAGGTGAATAATGCTGTAACTCCCGGATTCACGGGTTTGAAGGAGATTATCGAGGGTGAAGTTCTCATTGAGAATGGCATCCCCCGGCCAAATTTGTTCCGTAATGGTCTTGATTTCAATGGGAACCGCCGGTAAAGCCGCTTGATCCGTAAATTGTTCGGAGCCGAGAGCGACCAAATGGGCATCTTGGAGGGGGGTATAGCGTAAATCCGTGAGTCTGACGCTGGGGGTCAGTCCTAGACTGTATTTTTCGACCAAAAATTGCTGACCGTCATACAATGCTGCGAGGGGGAGCGATCGGAGTCCTGCGGGTAGGGAGAACAACAGGTTGTCAATACCTTGAGCCTCTAATTCCGTTTCAATGCTGCCAATGAGCCATTCGTAGAGCCGACTGGCCGGCACTAAGTACCGATCGCTATTGAGTCCTTCTGGGGTTCCCACGGTTTGCCGCAACAGATTACTGACTCCCATCACTTGGGCACGGGTGACTCCCCGCAACACCTTACGCAAGGGCTCTCCCTCACTCGTAACCAGAATGATTTCCAGGTTGTCTGTAGGTTGCCGCTCTACCTCCGTCTGAACTGCCCCTGATGCTGCAGCTTCGATGACAGAGGGGGCAAAGCTGACATAAACGATCGCGGGTTGAATATTAGCGACGGCTTTCAAGTTCTGAAGCACCGATTGAGTGCTTTCCAGCGTTTGCGGGGCCCCTTCAACTTCCTCATCTCCTAGATCAAAGGCATCGCTAAACTCCTCATCAAACTCTGTATCGACTTCATCGTAGGCAAACTCATCAAATTCGGCTTCAATATCAAAGTCGTCGGGGCCGAAATCAACATCTGAGAATTCTTCATCACCGGGGCCAAATTCCTCGTCATCAGCAAACTCATCATCGGGGCCAAATTCTTCATCCCCAGCAAATTCTTCATCATCGGGGGCAAATTCCTCATCGCCACCAAATTCCTCATCGCCACCGAATTCATCGCCGCCGAAATCATCACCCAAATCCAGCACACCAGCACTATCATCAAATTCAAAACCTGTGCCTGTGTCATCAAAACTGTCAAAGCTATCAAATTCATCAAAGGTATCTAAGTCTTCACCTAATTCGTCTGCGGTTGCTTCGTCCAATAAGGGATCGTCTAGAGTTGGATCGTCTACAACGGGATCAATGGTGGGATCGGGCACAATACTGGTGAAAATACTAATGCTGCCAGAAGTGTTGCTAAAGCCCTCTGCGGGGAAGCTTAGGGGATCTAGGGTATCGTCAACGCTGGTAATGGTACCGTTGAGAACAA
>JBEAPM010000009.1:0-4703 GCA_041164445.1 Cyanobacteriota bacterium | reverse complement strand
ATTGAACATTTGTACCAAGCCCTAGAGGACTTTCCCCCCGAGCCAGCGGAGGGGATGACGATCGTGCAGAAAATCAACCCTCGCAAGGCTTTTAACCTCCAGCAGTTACTACTGAAAAGTCCCCGTAAAATCATTAACCACCACAACGCCACGAAGAACAGTAAGTGTAGCTTTCATCCCTACAGTGATTTCCTCCATTTTGAGCAGTTACTCTACTTGATTAAGCTTCTGATCGCCTATCCCGGTGCGGGGCAACTGCGGCACTGTCAGCCCGATCGTCTGGCAGAAATTGTAGGGGAAACGATCGATTGCAGTAGTCTCAGTAGTGATTTAGATGAACTGAGTTTACTGCTCAGTCAATGGGATCCTATCTATAGCGATCCTGCGGCCTTAGTGCAAAACCTAGACTGGCTCTACAGTAATGGGTTCCTCAGTCCGGCTTCCGCTCCCACCCCCTGGACTTTAGGGGAAGAACCTCCTCCCGCAACCCCCACCCATGGCTACTCCGAACGGGATCGGTTTCTGCGCCTAATGGGAACGTTGCGGTTCATCCTCCACCATCCCTTTTACCAAGCGGAGGGCAGTGCCCTAGAAGCCCTCACCTATGGTTTACGTCACCACAATATCCTCCGGGGCTCCTTTAACAGTTGCCGGGATACCCTGCGGAAAGACATTCAATTGATTCTCAAACCCTACGGTTTACTCCAACCCTATCGCTACAAACAGGGCTATTTCCTGGGCACGGGTATCTTCTCCCATGCTCAACTCTTGCAACTCCATCACCTCCTGGCGGGACAGGCGAAAAGCTTGGCGGATCCCACGGTGTTGACGTTGTTCCAAACCCTGAACGATCGTCTCCAGGCCAGTAAACTGAGTGATCTGAACTCCTATCCGGTGCGGGCCCTTTACAACTTCACCATTACGAATCAGACCTATCTCCCCAGTGAAGCCCTCGCCAAGACGATCGATCGCCTGGAGGAAGAAATTGAGGCGGGACAGTGTTTGGAGTTGCAACGCTTTGCGGGGGTAGGGCGACATGGTACGGAACCGGACAGCTTTTTCCAAGCGTGGCCTGTCCAAATTGTCTTTCATAACATTGGCTGGTACTTAGGCTATGAAGTGGCTAGTGGAGCAGACAAAGGATTACTCGCCTTTGAACGCCTCGATCGGCTCTTCCGGGGCCGCTTCGTGGATCAACACCGCACTCGTACCGCCCAGGAGCGGGCCTGTCAGCAGTTACAGGACTTATTTCAAGCCTCAGGAGGGTTATTTCTAGGACAAGATCCCCGCCATCAACGCCAGTGGTTACAGGGGGATCCGGAACAACGCCAAGCTCTCACGGTTTTGTTAGAACTATGGTGTGACGATCGCTCCTTCCGGTTCATTAGTGAAGGGGATCAACGGTTTCCCCTGGCCCAAATTCAACTTTCCCCCCGCTTACCGGAGTCCCAGCGCTCCAGTGATCCCAAAATTTTCTGCCTCAAGGCTACAGGGGATCCTCTCCACCCCCATCGCTTTCAGGTGCAACTCCCCTACTGGGCCTTAGACGGAGTAGATTTGCAACGTTGGGTGTGGGGATTTAAGGAGCAGGTGCGGGTGGTGAGTCCGGCCCCATGGGTGGCCAAGTTTCGCCAAGATGCCGAAGCGATCGGTTTGCTCTATGGAGAGTGTAAGGAAACGTAACCCGTCTAGCCAAATAGTGCCCTGCGTGGCTTAAGCTAGTAGGCGTTTCCCTATTCTCCGCCCGTTCATGACTCTGTATCTGTACAACACCCTGACCCGCCAAAAGCAAGCATTTCAGCCCTTAGAAGCATCCCAGGTAAAGGTCTACTGTTGTGGGGTTACGGTTTACGATTATTGCCATCTGGGCCATGCCCGTTCCTACATTGTTTGGGATACCCTGCGACGGTACTTGCAATGGTCTGGCTATGGGGTGCGCTATGTGCAGAATTTCACCGATATTGACGACAAGATTCTCAATCGGGCGCGGACGGAAGGCTCTACCATGGAGGCGGTGGCCGATCGCTTCACCGCCGCCTACTTTGAGGATATGGCCCGCTTAAACATTTTGGCTGCAGATAGTTACCCCCGAGCCACCCATACCCTGGATGGTATTCAACGCCTCATTCACGAGCTAGAACAACGGGGCGCGGCCTATCCAGCCGGGGGAGATGTGTACTATGCGGTGGAGTCCTTTCCCAGTTACGGTAAGCTCTCCGGGCGACGGTTAGAAGACCTGCAAGCGGGAGCCAGTGGTCGCACCGACACCGATGCCGATGCCCCCAAAAAGCGTAATCCCTTTGACTTTGCCCTCTGGAAAGGAGCCAAGCCCGATGAACCCGCTTGGGACTCCCCCTGGGGGCCCGGCCGTCCCGGTTGGCACATTGAATGCTCCGCCATGGTGCGGCAGGAGTTAGGGGAAGCGATCGATATTCACCTGGGGGGAGCAGACTTAATTTTTCCGCACCATGAAAATGAAATTGCCCAAAGTGAAGCGGCGACGGGGCAATCTTTAGCTCAATTTTGGCTCCACAACGGCATGGTCAATGTGGGGGGCGAGAAAATGTCCAAGTCCTTGGGGAACTTCACCACCATTCGTCAACTGTTGGATCAAGGGGGAGTGAACCCCATGGCCCTGCGCCTGTTTGTCTTGCAAGCCCACTACCGCAAACCCCTAGACTTCACCGAAGAGTCGATCGCCGCTGCGACCAGTGGGTGGCATACTCTACGGGAAGGCTTGACCTTTGCCGATCGCTATGGGGCAACGATCGGGGCAGTGGAGCCCCAAACAACCCTCTTAGCCGAGCCCAAAGCTGCCTTTCAGCGGGCTATGGATGATGACCTCAACACCCCCGTTGCCCTCGCCATCCTCTTTGATCTGGCCAAAGACCTCCGCCGTGCCGGGAACCTCATCACCCACTCCGGTCAGAGCGATCGTTCTCCCCTAGCCTTAGCCCAGACCTGGTTTACCCTCAAGGAATTGGCCCAGGTGCTGGGCTTAGAAGCCGCTGCAGACGCAGAGCCTGCAGCCCCCAGTGCCGAGGGGGACGAACTCAGTGATGCCGCCGTAGAAGACTTAATCGCCCAGCGCCAAGCTGCCCGAGCCAGTAAAAATTGGGCCGAGGCCGATCGCTTGCGGGATGAATTGCAAAACCACGGCATTACCTTAATTGATCAAGCGGGGGGAACCCGCTGGCATCGCGGTCAGTAAGCCATTATCTGAAAAAAGATCAGTGCCTTCATGGAAGTCGGCTGATTAAATCCCCACGTCGAAAGGTTGCGGATAGTTGCTGCAAGGAAATCTCTTGTTTCCCATACAGATCCTGCAGTGCCTGGTGAATATCTCGTATTGAGTCCTTGAAATAAGTCTCACTATTTTGGTCAATTAGCTGTTGGGTTATTGGGAAATTTTTATGGCTAACCCCTTGTATTAGTATATTCATGCTAGAAAGCAACTTTTGGCCCATCTGCATTGCAATAAAGCATGAAGCATAGCGAACAAAATCGGGATCAGTAGGCTCCGGTCTTTTGCGACGATTTTCTGCAATTCTGTAAAGCTGAACCGCGATTACAACTTGGGCTCCATTTAATTGATCGGTAAAGATTGAATCATACAGTTTGCCGAAATGTTCACGAGAGAAGAACTTTGCTTGATGAGGTTTTCTTCTCCAAACCGATAAAATTGCCTCAGCGGCTACCCCTGAAGTAATATCAGTAGACCGAGTACTTGTATCAGAACGCTTACGCCGATAAGTAAATCCCAATTGCTGAATATCCATTTCTAATCTTTGCTGACGCTGATCATTGGCACGGAGATCTTTGAGATCTACCGGATTTTGGCTATTGATAGCGTAGGTAATTCGTTGAACTAAGTCTTCATTCTCACGAGGCAATTGATAGAGTCGTAGCAAAACAAACGCTTGGGCATTTTGATGAAGTAAATCAGGTTCCCGCAAGGTTTTAAATATGGTCATACAGGTTTGAGCACCATTAATGATTTGCAAATTCTCGACACGCACCTGATAATCGCCATCCTGTAGTGCATTGTATGAAAAACTGTCACAAGTGAAAGTTACGCCATTATTATAAAAGTAAAAATTATTTTTTTCATCGCCCGTTAAAGTATGACGAATTCCCTCATTGACACGATTTCCTTGCAAGCCTAAGTAGCGGCGAATATTGCGCTCTAATAACCGTTCTCCGTGTCGCTCGATCAGGGTAGCAATTTCGGTTACAGAAATCCTACCGACAAGAACGCGGCTAAATTCCATATCTTCAACGATCGCTTTTCCACTGAGCTGTAAAGTATCTTTGACGGGTCTAGAAGCTTGAAGAATTTTGACTAAACGCTCATGATTAACATGTTCCCAGGTTACCTGATCACCAAATCCAGTACGTTCAATAGCTTCTTGAGCCGAGGCATTCCATTTCAACCCATTGTTGCAAGCAATTGCTCGAACCTGTGGAATATACCCATCTCGGATCAAACTACGAGCTTCTTCCACTTTCATAAGAAGTCGTTCGTTAATATGTTCTAAGCTAGCGGCTGGATTAAATAAGTACTGGATTGCATTGATTAAACTTTCTATACCTGCTTCAGGAAAGTTAGAACTTCCCTCTAGGTTATTCTTATACTTTGCCTGAAATAAGCTCACGGTAAACTCACCATCATATTCTTCGGAGATATGCATGGCATCCACTCC
>JBEAPM010000008.1:0-3725 GCA_041164445.1 Cyanobacteriota bacterium | reverse complement strand
CTTGCCTTTACGCAACACCTGAACCAATCAGGTTTAGAGTAAATCCGAGCTAGGGAAGCACTCGGAAGTCTGTAACATCTAGTGACTCGATGGGCTATTCACCTCTTACGTTGTCCGAATTGGCTCGGACAATCCCCTTCGCTTTAGCGCGGGGTTGGTGAAAGGTCAGCGTATTTCCCCATAACGACATCACTGTGTTCCTCACCCTAACATGAGGGAACCCATGGGGGCACCGCGAAAAAGTCAAGATTTTGCCCTGGGGATTGTCGTCAATGAACGCTGAAATGCCTGTGTTGTATTTGTTTCAGCCCTGGGGGTAAAACTAGGCGGAGTGTTGCAACTCAATTTCTAATGCTTGGGCGACCCACTGAAGACGCAATGTAAATTATTGCGAGATTTTGCAACAAGATCCCAGATTCTGCTCCACCTTGGCTTGGGTAAATTCCCCAAATTCTACTGGGTTAACCTCCTCTTTCTGACCCTCCTCTCTATTGTTTTGTAAAGATTTAGCCTCAAACCGAGAACAACAGGCAATACTGAAAAAGAAAATCGCTAGCGTTTGTGGTCTAGCCCCTATGCCGCCGACTCGTCTTGCTACGGCAACCGTTGCCACGCCCGAATCCCTTCCCCGTCAATCCCAAGCATCTCGTGGCGCTTTGCAATCACAGGCCACACGCACGGGGATTTATGTGGCTATTCATGGGCATTTTTATCAACCCCCTCGGGAAAATCCTTACCTGGAAAGCGTAGAGCGCCAAGCGGGGGCTGCACCGTTTCATGATTGGAATGAACGGATTTACTGGGAATGTTATCGTCCCAATGCCTTTGCGCGGGTGTTAGCAGAGTCAGGAAAGGTCTTAGCGATCGTTAATAATTTTGAATATTTGAGTTTTAACGTAGGGCCAACGCTCCTCAATTGGTTGGAACGGTATGACAGTAAGGTTTATGAGCAAATTTTAGAGGGCGATCGTCGCAGTATGGAGCGGTGTAATGGCCACGGTAATGCCATTGCCCAAGCGTACAATCACGTTATTTTGCCCTTGGCCAATGAACGGGATAAACAAACCCAAATTCGGTGGGGCATTGCGGATTTTCGGCAGCGCTTCCAGCGAGATCCGGAAGGGCTTTGGCTCCCGGAAACGGCGGTGGATCAAGAAACCCTGAGAATTTTAGTCCAGGAAGGGATTCGCTTTGTCATTCTCTCCCCCTCCCAAGCACAACGGTGTCGTCCTCTGCCCACCCCCAGCTATCCCCGTCCCGAATGGTTAGCGGTAGGAGGCGGTCAGATTGATCCCACTCGACCCTATCGCTGTTTTTTAGATACCGCTGCCCCCGTTGATCCCGCTGAACAAATGGATATGCCGAAATTCCAAGCGGAATCCCTCAACAATGGGCAGCACCAACCCTTACCGGATCAGCGATCGTTTATTGATATTTTCTTTTTTGACGGTCCCATCTCACGGGATCTGGGCTTTGGGGATTTGCTCAGTAGCTCTCAGCAGTTAGCGGATCGGATTAACTTAGCCATTAAAGGAGATCATCGTCCCGCCCAGATCATTGGCTTAGCCACGGATGGAGAAACCTTTGGGCATCACAAAGTTGGCGGAGAGAAGTGCCTGGCCTATACCTTTTTGCACACCTTCCCCGAGCGAAACTGGATCATCACCAATTATGCTCAGTATCTCAGTGAAAATCCCCCCCTCTGGGAAGTGGAACTGAAACCGGTCACGGCGTGGAGTTGTAGTCATGGGGTCGATCGGTGGCAGGCAGACTGTGGCTGTGGACGATCGGAGGGTACCCATCAACGCTGGCGAAAGCCCCTGCGCCAAAGTTTAGATTGGTTGCGGGATGAACTGGTGGAAATTTTTGAGCAGGAGGGGGAACGGTTATTCAGAGATCCCTGGAAGGCTCGGGATGACTATATTGCCGTTGTGAGTAATGGGGAAATCCCCCACCGCCATCCCAGCATTGTCGAAACCTTTTTACAGCAACATCAACAGCAGGACATGAAGCCCGAGGATCAAGTGGATGCCCTACGGCTGCTGGAAATGCAACGCCATGCTTTGTTGATGTACACCAGTTGCGGCTGGTTTTTTGATGAGTTATCCCGACCGGAGGGGGTGCAAATTCTCTGCTATGCGGCCCGGGCTCTGAAGCTTGCAGGGGAGGTCACCGGCAAAAGTTTGGAGGCGGATTTTATTGAGCACCTGGCCACCATTCCCAGTAACGTGGATACCTTCCAGAATGGAGCGATCGTTTACCAGCGGTTAGTGGAGCGGGACTTTATTTCCCCGGAACACGTAGCCGCCCACTATGCCATTAGCTCCCTCTTTAGCGATCGGGTGGGGATTGCTATGCCCGATCCCCCTGTCCCCAGTTTATCGGCCCTGGTCAGTGCTGATCTCTTACCCACCCTGCAACAACAACGTCTCTATTGCTATACCGTTTATACCGAAGATCACCAACTCCAGCGCCTCGGTTCCTTGACCCTCGGAGTTGGGCAAATCCGTCTAGTCTCCGACCTCACCTGGGAAACGGTGCATTTAGTCTTTGCGGTGTTGCACCTAGGCGCTTGGGATTTTCACTGTTGTATCCAGCCCTTTGCTGGCCGTTTAGCCTATGCAGATCTGAAACGATCGCTGTTTGAGGTCTTAGAGGAAGGCAGTGCGGCCCAGTCCATTTTGGTGATGAATCAACTCTTCCGCGACGCAGTGACCTTTAGCTTGCAGGACTTGTTTACAGAAGAGCGTCATCGCCTCATGCATCACTTAACGGAGGATGTCATTAATAACCTCAACCAGTTGTATACCCAAGTGTATCGGGTGAACTATGGCGTATTGATGGCGTTTCGGCGGGATGGCTTGCCGGTGCCCCATGAGTTGCAGGTGGCCGCAGAAGTAGCCCTCAGTCATCGCCTGCTCCACATTCTCCGCAAGTTGGATCACAGTTTAGTGGATTTAGCCCTAAAAGTTCCCCTCAACGGCCAACCCCTGCTGCGAGATTTGGAAGAATTAGTGCCGGAAGTAGAACAGTTGCACTGTGAGTTAAACCTACCGGAAGCCCGCAATATTTTGGAACGCCTGGTGGATCGTGTCCTGTGGCAATTGCTCAAAGAGACCCATGCTGGAGTGGCAGCCGGACATTTTCAGTATCTCAGTCGTTTAGTTGCCGTGGGCAAACGCTTAAATTTAGGGCTTTCCCTGGCGAGGGCGCAGGAGATCTTTTATACCTATGTCTCTCAACAGATGAACTCAAAACAACCCTTGTCTGGCTTGGCTGTAATCCGGATTTACCTAGGCAAACTCAGTCAGTTACTCTGGGTGGCTCTTCCCCCTGGTTTAGATTGACACTTGCCGCTTGAGACTCAAGCAGAAAAATCCTTGATCTACTTTTGATCTAAAAATTCGTGTTTATTTAGCTCGATTAGCACGATTAAAAAATAAGGCTGTAAGCGGAACACTTGACTGGAAGCCGCTTACAGCCTTATTTTTAGACAGCAAAAAATGGGCGATACTGGACTCGAACCAGTGACATCCTGCTTGTAAGGCAGGCGCTCTAACCAACTGAGCTAATCGCCCGGACTTGTTTAACCGGAATAACATCCTACACTACTTTATCTCAAAAGGGAAGATCCAGAGAGGAAGTCAGCAAACGACTATCATTACTCCTCGGCCCACACTAAAATTTGCCGACACCAAGATTTAATGCCACCGCTTCCGCAACCT
>JBEAPM010000007.1:0-4037 GCA_041164445.1 Cyanobacteriota bacterium | reverse complement strand
CCGTAACATTTTGCGCATTTTACTCAAGCTGCCCCATGAGCGGGGGATTAATGCGGTACTCGATCGCTTAGATGGACGACGGGGGGTAGAAAGTCTCATTGATCAAGAACTGATTCTCATTGGTCAAATTTATGCCGCCTTGGTCGATCTGGCCCGAGACACCCTGGCAATCCACTCCCCATCCCAGGCACAAGAACCCAATGCCGGAGAACTCTTACGACGGGCCCTACGCTATCAGCGGGTCGATGGTCTCGATCGAATGTTTCTCTTACTCCGATTCCTCTGTCCCAGTAGTGCCATTCAAGCCGCAGCCTATTGTTTGCAATCGGATATCTATAGCAATATTGCCCGAGGCATTGAAATCCTGGATAACACCTTGGATATTCCCCATAAACAAGCCCTACTCACCATTGTCGATCGCCGTATTGATCAAGAAAAACTCCAATCCCTGTCGGAGCTAGTGCCCTATACGCCCATGCCCCCGGCCAAGCGCCTCCGCTACTTATTAGAACTGCGGCATTTTCTAGACGATTGGCCACTGGCTTGCTGCTTCCACCTCGCCCGGGAAGCTCGCTGGAGTTTGACTTCGGAGCACACCCTAGCCTGTATTCGTCACCCCACGGATTTTGTTCGAGAAGCTGTCCTCAGTTATCTCACCGTTGCCTCTCCCCGAGCCCTCCTGAAGTTATTACCCCTGATGCAGGGGGATTCGGCCCCCTTGGTGGCGGGTCATGCTCGCAAACTGCTGAAACGAGTGGAAGAGCATCGTCGCCTCAAAGAAGCTCAGGATAATCCGGGTTGACGCTCTTGCGCTGAGGCTAGCTTGAGGGACTGCTGACCGGAGCGATCGGGTAGTGCTCCACTCTACTGGAGTGGAGGTCTAAAGAAAATCTAGCGAGATTGCTTGCAAATTCTCATAAATGCACTACCCTAGGCAGCAAAACAACAATTGCTGGTTTGAGGAACACTGTGGGAGGTCTCTTATGTTTCAATGGGTAACAATTATCTTGGCTGTCTTTGCCGCTGGGGCACTGTTGGTGGGAGCAGATCAAGTCGTGAGATACTTCCAGACCCGGGAACCGGGAGAGGTGCCCGTAGAAAACCAGTTGAACCCTAGCCCTAGCCCTGGTGAGGGAGTCCCCAGTCCGACCACTGCAGCAGGAACGTCTCCCTCTGCCCAGACCTTTGATAGTCGTTTTCCGGGCAGCAACACCGGTAGTCCAGGAGCCCCGTTAACAGAAGCTACTGCAGCCCCTGAAGCCGCCCAAACTTTTAATTCTCCCCTGGTTTCCGAAGGGGATCCCTTTGCCAGCCCCGACGACATCAATACCCCCGACCTTAACGCCACGGAGTCTACAATAGAATCGGAAGATACTGCAGAGTCTAATAACGATGAAGGAATTCGGGCGCTGTGGTAGTCCACCCATGAGTTGTTGCTTTGCCGCAGGAAATCCAGTCCTATGAATGCTTCTCCTGAACCTCCCTTAGCCGAGCAATCCCGATCGGATCGTCGTCGGTTTGCTCCCAGGCTATTCCCCCTCGCCGTGGCCCTGAGTACGGGGTTTCTGGTCTTGGGTCTGGGGGTGAGCCGCTGGCTGATCTGGGATCAAGCTGCTCAATCTCAAAATTCTCCGGAGCCCGTCCCCGTAGCACCAGAACAGGTCAAGGTGGTGGCCCTGGGTCGTTTGGAACCCCAGGGGGAAGTCATTCAAGTGGGGGGATCGGGAGGAGCCCGGATCGATCGTCTCTTGGTGAAGGAGGGGGATTGGGTGCAGGAGAATCAGGTTTTGGCCTATTTGGATAGCTATGATGAACGCCTGGCGGCCCGTGATCTAGCGGCGAGTCAGCTACGGGAAGCCGAAGCCCAACTCGCAGCAGAAACTCAATTTCAAGAAGCCCAAATTGCGGAAACTCAAACCCGCATTCGTCAGATCGATCAACCCCAAGCCCAGGCGATCGCCGCCCAGGAAGCTCGACTCCGGGAACTCCAGGCTTCCTTGTCCCTCGGGCGACAGGATTTAGAACGGGATCGGCAACTGTTACAGGACGGTGCGATCGCTCAGCGGGATCTCGATCGCCAACAAACCCAGGTGGAGGAACTGCAGTCTCAAGTTAAAACCGCTGAAGCCACCCTAGAGCAACTGAAAACCGCTCGGAGCAGTGACCTCCGTAATGCCCAGGCCCAACTGAAAACCGCCCAGGCAAACTTGCCCCTGTCCCAAATCCGCACGGCGGTCGCATCCGCTCGGGAAAACCTGAAACTGGCGGAAACGCGCCTCAATGACGCAATGATTGAGGCTCCCCAAGCCGGGCGCGTGTTGCGGCTGATTACCCGCCAAGGGGAGGCGATACCCTCCGCTCCCACAGGGGGAGATGAGGGCATTCTAGAATTGGGGAATACCCGCCAAATGATGGTGGTGGCAGAAGTCTATGAAAGTGACGTGGTGCGGGTCAAAGTGGGACAAACCGCCACGATCCGCAGCCGTAATGGCGCGTTTAACGAGCCTTTGACGGGCAAGGTCACGGAACTTGGCTGGCAAATTTTTAAGAATAATGTTTTAGATGATGATCCCGCCGCCAATGCCGATGCTCGGGTCGTGGAAGTGAAGATCCAGCTTGACCAGAGCGATCGGGTTGAAAATTTAACGAACCTCCAAGTGGACGTAACGATCGACACGGAGAGCTTGTAGGAACTTACCGCAATCTGCCTGAATCTAGGCTAGGGCGCGTCATCATTTCAGTCCAGAACCCTTACGGAATCAACCGTAGCGAGGGGCTGAAACAATGACCGCATAGTCATTTCATTGCTAACGGATCATTAACGGATCACAGATCCTAGCCGGAATAGCCCGGGAAATCGGCATAGCCCTTTTCATCAAAGGAGTACCACACCGCCATCTCGGCTTCCGCTGCCAGGGGCCAGCCGTTGGCAAACCGCTCCACGAGGTCAGGATTACTGATAAACGGACGACCAAAGGCAATTAAATCCGCATCCCCCGCTGCGATCGTCTCCTCCGCTTGGCTTTGGTCATAGCCACAGTTCCCCATTAAGGTGCCCTGATACACGGCCCGGAAATCTTTTAAGGTGAGGGGTTCCCCCAACTCATGAAACCCAAAGGCCAGCCCATCCATAACATGGAGATAGCCCAGACCGTAGGGATTTAACTGGGAGGCAAAGTAGGGAAAGCTTTCTCGAAAATCCGGTGAGCCCATGTTGTTAAAGACCCCATTGGGAGACAGGCGCACCCCCACATGGGCGGCATCCCATACCGTTAACACCGCCTCTAGGACTTCCTTGAGAAACTGAAAGCGGTTGGCAATACTGCCCCCATAGCGATCGTCTCGGTGATTGGTTTTCGATTGCAAGAACTCATCAATTAAATAGCCATTGGCCGCATGGACTTCTACCCCATCAAAGCCAGCCGCTTTAGCTCGCAGGGCAGCCTGACGGTAGTCCTCGACAATTTTAGGAATTTCAGCGGTTTCCAGGGCACGGGGAGTTTCGTAGGGCTTTTTCCCTTGGGGCGTATGAATTTCATCCCCTGCAATGGCAATAGCAGACGGGGCCACCGGTAGCCCCTCCTCCGGATGAAAATCACTATGGGAGGCTCGGCCACAGTGCCAAAGTTGCAGGAAAATATGTCCCCCCGCCCCATGAACCGCCTCGACGATCGTCTTCCAGCCTTCAGTTTGAGCCTCATTATAAATACCGGGAGAATTGGGCCAGCCAATCCCCTGGGTTGAGACGACGGTCGCTTCGGAAATAATTAACCCCGCTGAAGCCCGTTGGCGATAGTATTCCGCCATCAGGGCATTGGGGATGCGAGATTCTCCCGCACGGGCACGGGTTAGGGGAGCCATGACCACCCGATTTTTTAGGGTAAGGGTAGGCGCGATCGAATGGGGGCTGAGCAGAAGAGTCATGGTAAGTGAAATGGTACAGCAATTCTCATTTTGACTTAGACGTGTCTTTAAAGGGGGAAGGATGGGGTCTGGGGGCGCAACCGCTAGAACTTTCCGCACTTCCCCCCTTGTGT
>JBEAPM010000006.1:0-9069 GCA_041164445.1 Cyanobacteriota bacterium | reverse complement strand
GACGGATGAAAACCGGGATGTTAGTTGGGTGCAAACCGTTTTCCAAATTTTAGGTCTACGATCGCTCCTGATGTCCTCTTTGTTTTTAGAAGGATTTCAACACGCCACTGTTAGTGACGATCGCTACCATGCCGTCATTGTCAAGCAGCGGGAATACTACGTTGCTCTGCTGATTACCACCGAAAAAATGCCAGAAATCACGGAAAAATTTCTCACTTGGATTCAGCAGTTAAACTATCAGGAATTAGCCAAAAATCCCCGCTATCACTTAACTTAGCCCTAACGCTGAAGTTGGGGAACCAAGACCGTACTATTGAGGGTGAGATCCAGATCATTCTGGGCATCCACCACGAGTACCGTGGTATAGCGCTGGCCCTTCGTCCACCAACCGGCCCCTGCTCCGATCGCGGCTCCCATCAGGATTGTACCAATGCCCACTTTGCCATCTCCGACAATCAAATCAATAGCCGTAGCCGCCGCCGCCCCGATCGCTGCTCCACTGAGAATGGCTTCCACATTCGTACCCCGGCGAATCTCTTCCCGATGGGTAATCACTTTAGAACTGGCATTGAGGGGAATGGCTTGAGCCAGACCAGAAATAATCAGATTTTCCGCGATAAACTGGGTGCCGCCGCCGGAGGGCTGTAGGCGACCTTGAATTTGACTATTGACCGGAATCAACACTTGATTATTCCACCCCACTACATTTTGGGTGACCGCCAGGGTGAGGGGCATGATTTCCTCTGGAGCAACTAAAATCCGCTCTGCGCTGGTATAGACCGCCGGGAGTTGGGTTCCGGTGGGCACCTGTACCGACAGGGGCGGAATCGTAGCGGGGGAAGGCTCCTGAGCCGTTGTACTATCCGGCAAGGGGGGCGGCGGGGGCAGGGGAATTGATTGATTATTCAAGGTGGGCCGCCAATACTGCCAGCTTTGGGCCTGAGCTTGCAAGACAAAGGACGGACTGAGACAAAACTGCAGCGCTAAACAAGCAGTGGCAGTCCATTGGATGAGGGGAGATCCCGAACGGTTGAAGCGGTGAATCAGAGACGATCGCATAGAAATTCTCCTTGCTGCGGTGGGCCATGAGGTGCAAGAGTTGAAGTTACCCCCTGTGACTGTAGTGCAGGTCAATCAGTTCCAACTCACCGAAACGATCAGACACCTCATTGATTCATTGATTCATGGGGCGACCAACTTCAGGCAGAAGAGTTGCGCTAAAATGAGGCGGCATACCGTAAAAGAATTGAAAAAGTAGGCTCATTGAATGTTTAATCTCGGTTGGTTAGAAGTTGGTTTGATCATTCTCCTCGCCGTGATCATCTTTGGCCCAAAACGAATTCCCGCCCTGGGGGCCGCCTTTGGCAAAACCCTCCGTAGCTTCAAAGAAGGAGTGCAGGAAACTCCTGATCAAGATTCTGAAGACGATCGCTAGGATGAGATCAGGGGATGATGGGATGCTGCTTCGTTTCCTCTTCCGCCAAAACAGGTTAAAATTGTCAGCTTAGCCACGGTGGTAATTTTGACCGGGCATTCTTTTCTTTGTACATAGTGATCTCTATGACTGGTGAATCTAAGTCCCTGTCTTTTTCGATGGAAGATTTTGAAAAGGCATTGGAAGCCCACGACTATGACTTTCAAAAAGGGCAACTTGTAACGGGAACGATCGTTTCCTATGACAGTGAAGGTGTTTATGTTGATATTGGGGGGAAAGCGGCGGCCTTACTCCCCAAGCGCGAAGCCAGCCTTAAGGCCGTATTAGATTTAGAGGCAGCCTTGCCCGTTGGTGAAAAACGAGAATTTTTAATCATTCGTGATCAAAATGCGGATGGTCAAGTGACCCTCTCCATCCGGCAGTTAGAACTGCAGCGAATTTGGGAACACTTGCAGACGCTGCAGGACAATGGAACCGTACTCACGGTGAAAGTCACGGGAACCAACCGAGGTGGAGTGACGGTGGATGCCGAAGGCATGCGAGGGTTTATTCCCCGTTCTCATTTAGAAGAAAAAGAAGACTTAGAACGGCTCGTGGGGCAACGCCTCAGTGCAACGCTGCTAGAAGTGGATGCGGAAAAACGTAAAGTGGTCCTGTCGGAGCGTTTGGCGGCCCAGTCGGCCCGGTATGCTCAGTTGGAACTCGGCCAACTCATTGAAGGCGAAGTGACAGGCATTAAACCCTTTGGAGTCTTTGTCAGCTTTGAGGGTAATACCGGATTGCTCCACATTCAACAAATTAGCCAAAAACGCATTAATGCCCTCTCGGAGTTATTCCCTCCCGGCCAACGGGTACAGGCGCTCATTGTGGCGATCGACGAAGGTAGAGGTCGCATTTCCCTCTCCACGAAGCCCCTTGAGAACTACCCGGGCGAAATCCTGGACAACTTTGCAGAGGTGATGACTTCCGCAGGGGATCGGGCAGAGCGGGCACGGCAAAAGTTAGAAAAAGAGCAGCAAGCTTAAGGCAAATCGAGAAGCAACCTTACGCTCAAAGCAGGATAAGATAAACGGGGGAGCAGGGCGTAGACGATTCCTCTCCCGTTTAAGTGGGTAACCTACGGCTGCGCTCAAAAAGAGCCCCAGATTCTCTAAGCATCACACCTTAGATTTTTGGGCTTTCCACTGAAAGCGACAAAATTTAATGGAAGAGTGCGGCGCGGAGCGTCGCACTCTTCCGCCTTAAGTTGGTAGCCGATTTTTGCTTCATCGCAATGGCCTCCACCCCCTCAAGCAGGTTTACGGTCTTCTCTTCGCTCTACAGACTTTAGGCTTTAGCCCCCTTCCCGTCTTGGTATGGGTAGGCTGATTGTCGCACGGGGATCCCGTAAATCGTTTTTCCTCTCAGGTTTCCAGACCCTGAGTTGCCAAACTATCATCTTTTCTTATGAATTTGATTTGGGAATTAGATTTTTACTCTCGTCCGATCTTAGATGAATCGGGGAAGCGACTGTGGGAAGTCGTCATTTGTGAAGCCCCGATCCGGGTAGATGGGGTGCTGCAAGATTGCTTTAGTTATACAGAATTTTGCCCCAATACCCAGGTCAACTCCCTCTGGCTCCAAGGTGCACTGGAGCGGGCGATGCAGCAGTCGGGCATGAAACCCACCCAGATTCGCTTTTTCCGGCGGCAAATGAATAATATGATCACCAAGACCTGTGGCGATTTAGGTATTCCCTGCGTGGTCAGTCGCCGCACGATCGTCTTGCATCAACACCTGAAACATCGCTTTTTAGAGGTTTATCCCCAGGAACCGGGCTATGAGGATAAACCTGTCCCCTCGGTTCAGTATCCCCAGGAAAATCCCCAGACCCTACCGGATCCCCTACAGGGAGAGCAGTGGCGCATTGTCACCCTACCCTTGGCCAGCATTGAAGAGATGCCCGAATGGGAGATTAGTTTTGCGGAAGCTTTTCCCCTGGCCCTGCTGGATCTCGAAGCAGATACCCCCATCCCAGGCTTAATTATCTATTCAGGACGATCGCTTCCTTTGGCGGCCTGGATGTCGGGACTGGAGCTAGGCTTTTTGAGTATTAGTGAACAGCAGCCCCCACAATTGCTTCTGGAAACCGGCGGTAGCGATCGTTGGGTGTTGGCGAACCTCCCCAATTCCGATCGCTTAGCGGAAGCGAGAGCCTTTGAACAGACTAAACAGAAGGCAGACGGCGTTCATTTTTTAGCCATTCAAGCTAATCCAGACTCCGAAGCCTTTAGCGGTTTTTGGCTCTTCAAGGAACTGAAAAACCTTTAGCTGCAAGACTTTAACTGCAAGACTTTTAGCCGCGATCGACCAGCAGTTCATTGAAGGCAAACTGGGGGGCTGCTAAGACAAAGACGGTGGTGGGTAAGCCCGTGGTGCGCTCTTGGAGGCGTTCATAGTAGGGAACAAAATCCTCTCCTGGGGAAGCCATGCCCAGAAAGACGAGATCGGCGGGGCTTGAGGAGTCTCGGAGCACTTCATCAAAGGTTCGATTGCCTAGCACAATAACTTGGGTCTGGGCACGGATACGCACTTCTTGTAGCAATTGGGAGAGGTTGGTGTGGGCCGATTGGGCGGCAGTTTCATCGGCCACCGCAAGTTTTAAGATAATGTCCGCCTGTCGCCATTGACTATCGCCCCGCAGCAGATGGGCTAACAACAGCATTAAACCGCCATTGGCCTGCAGACCTCCCCACCAAATATCAATGCGACGACGATCGCCAAACCCTTGGTCGGCATTGTCCCGCAAAATAATGACATTGCGCTGTGCTTCGTGGATTTGCTGAATTAATTGACAATAGCGATCGCGGTAGCGATCGGACTGACTGGCCCCTAAAACGATCGTATTGGGGGTGAGGGGGCCAAGACCGTAGGTTTCCACGAGGCGTTGGGCCCCATCAAAGGGGTTGGGGGCGGTGACAATGCGCACCAATGCTTCAATGCCGCGACGATCGAGGTAGTCTCGAATCGTGCTTTCCATTTTGCTTTGTTGGGCGAGGCTGCGGGAGCCACTGGGTAAAATACTAGAGAGGGTAATTAAGCCGTGATTTTGGGTCAGGGCCATCGCCAGTTGAATTAAAGACCAGCGTTTTTGGGGCGCACCGGAGAGAACGAGAATGTGGGGCCGCCAATTTTTCGTATCCGTCACTTCGGTGGCTTTATTCATTTGGAAAATCCCCAGACGCAGCAGAGCCATCCAAATGCCCCGGCGGGTATCTCCCCAAGTGGTGGTAAGCTGACGGTTTTGCAACCACAGGTAAATCAGCAGCACCACGATCGCCGCTAACACCGTTGCCACGGCATTAATGAGAAACATGGCGATGATGCACCCCAAGGCTCCCAGCAGCGAGAGATACCAGGGCACCTGGAAAGAGGGCCGATAGGAGGGACTTTTCAGAAAGCCTTCGATCGCGGCCACCAGGTTTAAGACCAGATAGGTGGTCAGGAAAAACATCGTCAGGATCGGGGCCAGGATGTTCAAATCTCCGGCACACACCGCTAGAGTTGCCACCCCCAGGGTTACCGCTGTACCAATCCGGGGTTCATCATTGCGGCCACTTCCATTGCCCAAAACGCTTAACCATTGGGGCAATACCCCGTCCCTCGCCAGGGCTTGTAAAACCCGAGGAGCCCCGAGAATGCTGCCAATGGCACTGGATAGGGTAGCCCCCCAGATTCCCAGTAAAATTGCCGGTTCCCATAGAGCCATCTGCTTCATAATCAGGGATTCAGAAATTAAGGTTTCCGCATCGGCCCGAGTCGCCAAGAAAAACGGTAGCGTCATGTAAATGAGATAGCCCGTTCCCACTGCGGCCAAGGTACCCACGGGAATAGACTGAGCGGGATCCTTTAAATCCCCGGACATACTCACCCCGGCCATAATGCCGGTAACCGCCGGGAAAAAGACCGCAAAGACTTCCCAAAAGGGTTCAGTTTCTACCCCAGACCCCCACCATTCAATTTGGGTCGGTTCAACGGCATGGCCAAAACCAAAGGACACTAGCGAAAGGACGATCGCAGCCATGATGAAGTATTGGGTGCGAATCGCCACCTCAGCGGAGGTCATGGCCAAAATGGCCACGAGGATAGTGGTAATCAGGGCCACATAGAGTTGATTTACCCCGGCAAAGGACTTGGCAATACTTTCCGCAAAGCCGATGGTGTAGAGAGCAACGGAAATGGCTTGGGCAAAATATAAGGGAATACCAACAGCTCCCCCCGTTTCAATTCCGAGGGAGCGGCTAATCATGTAATAAGCCCCCCCCACCCTTACCATGCGATCGGTTGCAATGGCACTCACGGAGAGGGAGGTGAGGAAGGTAATACTGGTGGAGAGGGTGACAATAATCAAAGTCCCCCCTAACCCGACATTGCCCACAACCCAGCCAAAACGGAGGTACATGATCACCCCCAAAATGGTCAAAATCGAGGGCGTATAGACCCCATCAAAGGCTCCTAACCCTTGTGGTGCCGTAGCAGCAGCAGAGGGCTTAGGGCGAAAAGGAAGTTTCATAGAAATAATGGCGTAGGAAAACCCGCTGGGACTTGATCGTCAAGCAACTGTCCAGAATCAAGAAATTCTTCAGAAAGTAAGGTGTACAGGGTAGTACCCTAGGCTTGGGTGAGGGTTTTACGAATTAAGTTCTATTTTAGGGGCTCACAGATGGTTCTTACTGATATGTCTTACCGATGGTTCACGATTCTGGCCAAGACAAAGCGATCGATTCCCGCTAGGTCAGGATAGCTACAAATGCGATCGTATCGTCCGGTGGCCGCTAGTTTAGTTTTCAGGATTTCACTTTGACCCGCCATCGTTTCCACCAACCATACCCCCCCTGGACAAAGATAATCCGGTGCCATTTGGATCAGATGGTCTAAGGCTTGTAGCCCATCTGATCCCCCATCCAGGGCTAAGGCCGGTTCATAGTCCCGTACCGTTGCCGCCAGATGCTCCACCTCCACGGTGGGGATATAGGGGGGATTGGAGAGCATGACACTCATTTTGCCTTGACCGTACCAGGGGGCAAAGGGTTCAAACCAGGATCCGAGATGCCACGTTAGGGAGCTAGTCTGGGATGCGTCGCTTAAACCATGGCTTCTGGCATTTTCTGCCGCGATCATTAATGCCGCTGGACTGCAATCCACACCATGCACCCTTATGGGAACCTGAGTGAACGATGCTGTTTCCAGGGCAATGGCAATGGCAATAGCCCCGCTGCCCGCGCCTAAATCAACCCAGTGCCCTGCGGCTAGTTCGGGTTCTTGCTGCAAGATCTGGAGGGCTAAGTCCACCATTAATTCCGTTTCGGGACGGGGAATGAGTACCCCTGGAGCAACCTTGAGCCGTAGCTTTCGCCAGGTTGTCCAGCCGACCAAATATTGCAACGGGACTTGCTGCTGGCAATGTTGTTGCCACCGTTCAGCGATCGTTTCCCAGGGACAGGGGAGGGGGATCTCCGCTTGAGGCTGCGCCAGATGGAGTTGTAAACGATCGAGGTTAGCCAATTCCCGGAGTAACCAATCCAC
The DNA here is from genome assembly GCA_041164445.1 of Cyanobacteriota bacterium. Lineage (GTDB taxonomy): Bacteria > Cyanobacteriota > Cyanobacteriia > Prochlorotrichales > Prochlorotrichaceae > JBEAPM01. Next base: position 2,069 of record JBEAPM010000006.1, on the reverse strand, counting down.
TCCGGCCAGTTCTACCCCGTACTGTTGGGCTTGCGCCAGGGCCATTCTTCGCCATTCTCGGAGAACGATCGCCTTAACCACCGCTGTCATGATCCCTCGTTACTCAAAGAGCCAAGCGTTGACCTTTTCCATCCCTTTCCAGCCAGGCTTGCGGCTTAAACCATCGGCAATATTACTCTTCACCTCTTGGGTGACCTCCTCCGGTGCCACCATGAGAATTTGTTGGGCCACATCAATATGTTCTCGCACCCCCTTTTGCCCCGCATCCAGCAGCGCCACCGCTAAGTTTACCCGCGCTTGGGGATCGTGGGGATTGAGTTTAGTCGCTTTTTTAGCCGCCTTCATGGCTTGGCTCGGTTTTTCGGCTAAAAGATAGAGCCAAGCCAAACACGTCCAAGAGGTACTACTTTTGTTGGCACGATCGCAAAGATCTTGAAAAAACGGAATTAAGGTGTCTAGAGATTCTCCCGCTTTATACCGCTCAAAGCCTTGATTAAAAAGTTCTTCCACGGTCAAGGTATCGTTCATAAACGCTGATTGCCTGTGCAATAAAATTCTCTGACCTAATGTATCACCTGCTGATTAACTCACCACAATGGCCAACCCTGCTCGTTGCGTAGCACTAAGGTTTTCTCCCCGCTGACTACGGTAAAGGCCAGAAAGGTGGATTGACTGCGCCGCTGAAAGCGTTGCCCTGTAATCTCAACCCACTCATCTGGCTCCAAGTCAAAATCCTGCGCCTCAAGATAGGTTTCAGGAGCAAGCTGTACCTCCCAGGTTTGCCCAAGGGTTCGCAAGAGAAGATAGGTGCCCCCCCGGAATCGTAAAGATTGCGCCGCCCGCCACAATTAATCCAGGTGCCCTACTTTAAGTAGGGAGGCAAGCTGTAATAGTATAAGGTTTCGATATTGGCACATGAGGTGGGGCATGGGTTACAGCATTCGCAGCATCGTTGATACTTGGCTCAAACTGAGGCCGGTTCAGGGGAGTACGCTTCAGAATAATGAACGCACGGTATTGCAAGCTCGCCTGGAATTGCCCCTGGCGGGGTATCGCTTCCAGGGGGATCATATCTTATTTACCTTTGGGCAGGATCAACAGGGTAATCAAATCTTTGTGGGTGGGCGCAATACCTGGTATGCCTATGCTCCGGTGATGCAAATTTTACGCAATGGACAAGTGTTGTCCTTGAGGGGGACAGCGGTGCCCACTCAATCTCCTACACCTGCTCTAAGTCCAGCCCCCTCGTCCGTTGTATCCACCCCAGCCTCAGTGAGGCCAGAATCTGTTTTCATTCCCAGGGGCTATAGTTTGCGCATTAAGGCCGATACCTGGCTGAAAACCAGTACGGCTCAAGCGGCGAGTTTACCCCCCCAGAATAGAGCGATCGTGAGAGCTGGACAGGTCTTGCCCTTAGCGGCTTACCGGGCAGCGGGGAACCATATTCGCTTTACCCTGGGAAAAACGTCCCAAGGGCAGCAAATTTTTGTCAATGGTCGCAATACTTGGTATGTCTACGAGCCTGCGGCTGAGATCTTGAAAGATGGGCAAATATTGGGGGTGACTGCCCTGCCTCAAGTTACCCCCACACCGGCCCCCAGTACTGCCATTCCCCAAGCGGGAATTGATTTAATCAAGGAATTTGAAGGTTACGCCAGAGCCTTGCCCGATGGTCGAGCCACCGCCTATCCGGATCCCATCTATGGCTGGGGGGTACCTACCATTGGCTATGGCACAACGCGGTATCCCGATGGTACTCCCGTGCGTCAGGGGGACATTATTACCCATCAGCAGGCGGAAGATTATTTAATTGATCATATTGAAGAATCCACACGCCCCTACTTAGAACGGATTCCCACTTGGCCTCGCATGAATATGAACCAGCGATCGGCCATCTACAGTTTTGCCTACAACCTTGGGGCGCGGTTCTATGCTCAACCTGGTTTTGCCTCCATTACCCGCGTTTGTGATAGCCCCGATCGCTGGCGAGATTACCCTTGGGTTCGGGAGCAGTTTGTCAAATATGTTAACCCTGGCACTTCAGCAGAAGTCGGATTGCGGCGACGACG
>JBEAPM010000005.1:0-3490 GCA_041164445.1 Cyanobacteriota bacterium | reverse complement strand
GGCCCCACACCACACAACGGTTTCAGCAGTCTAGCCATTACAACTGATTTAGGACTGCTGTAGTGAAAATTTAACGGCTTCTCCTTGTGCTGTTTTCAGGCTATTTTTTTTGGCTTTTCCGGATGGTTACCACCTGAAGGCGGAGAAGTGCGGCGCACTCTTCCATTCAATGGTTTTCGCTTTCAGTGAAAAGCCTTCCGGATCAACGGCCAAAGAGACGAGATCGATGGAGAAGTCAGAGGTAAGGCTCAGCCTCGGTTTTCGCCTCCGATCCTAGACCTTAGAGGATCATAGATATTCATCCCTAGGCAGCAAAATTAGCCACACCAGTGCCCGAAGTTGGCAAGTTGAGGGTTTTGCAAACCAATCCAGTCAAATTCATCTATGCTAGCGATATTCACCGATAACCCTGGGCTGTTCTTGGGATGCTCTGTCCAGCAGAGGAGAGGCGAACGGTCTTAAACAGCAAGATCTAGGAGCATCCAGGTTGTCAAGTTTATACCCTGCCACTGCTTCGCTCCCCGTGCCCTTTCAGAATTTATTAGACAAAAAAGCGGATATTCGTGCCCCAGGCCCCTGGAACCTGGTGGATTTACTCACATGGCGATGGTATCGTGCCTTAATTTTACTCGGGGCCGATACGATCGCTTTAGGGGGGGCATGGCAACTTGCCCGGCACTTTAACCAGTTTTATTCCCCCATTCCCGATGCTTTAGTGTGGTGGGTTTGGTTCGATTTACCGAGCCTTTTTTGGCTAGCCACCCTCATGACCCTCATCGTCTTTGCCCACAATGGTTTGTATAGCCAAGTTCACCGCAGCCACGACTATCTGCGGGCGGGACGCTTGGTCTCCGGGGTTTATCTCTTTAGCTTGGTGGTTTCTTATTTTTATGATCCCATGCTCAATCCGCCCCGGTCTTTGTTTTTGACCGCTTGGAGTGCCAGTGTTGTGTTCGTAATTGTCTTGAGGTTGCTGGCCCTAACGGTCTTGGGTTCCCTGGAACGGCGCTACTTTAAAACCTCTATTTTTGTTATTGCACCAGCGGCGGAGATCAAGAGTTTGTCGGAGGTTTTGATCCGCCGCTGCCATCACTATCATTTGGTGGGGGCTGCCCTCGCTAGTGTTGCCTCGACGGAGCATACATTTCGCACCATTCTAGAGAGTCATGCCCGCATCGTGTTAGTCCGGGATTTGCCGGATATTAACTTAGCCTCTGGGCTATATTGGCGCTTAAAGCGGGCCGGTATTGTCTTACATCTCTTGCCCTCTAGCCGGGAAATGCTCTACCGAAGAGGTATTCCTGAAGTCATTGCAGGCATTCCGACCTTGCGCATGGATGCACCCCTCATTGATGGCATCGATTATCGGATTAAGCGTGTTATTGATTACCTGGGCACGATCGTGGGCTTGATTCTTCTGGCTCCCTTCTTTGTTCTCCTAGCGATCGTGATTTATCTGGATTGCCCAGGGCCAGTTTTTTTTCGTCAGGAGCGCATTGGTTTGCATGGACGGATATTCCAGGTCTGGAAATTTCGCACGATGGCCGTTAATGCCCCGCAATTACAGGACACCTTAGAGCAACACAATGAAGCAGCGGACAAAGTTTTGTTTAAGATCAAAGCTGATCCTCGGGTGACCCGGATCGGCAAACTGCTGCGCCGCACTAGTTTAGATGAACTGCCTCAGTTATTTAATGTGCTCTGTGGGGAAATGAGCCTAGTGGGGCCCCGTCCCCTGCCCCTGAGGGATGTCGCTCAGTTTGAACAATGGCATCATATCCGTCATAAAGCCCTGCCGGGCATTACGGGATTGTGGCAAGTTTCGGGACGATCGGATTTGGATAGTTTTGATGATGCGGCCCGCCTAGACTTGTACTACATCGATAATTGGTCGTTGAATCTAGACTTAGAGATCTTGATGGAAACGATCAAAATTGTGCTGCTGGGCAAAGGTGCTTACTAGGGGCTGTCTGGACTTCATTGAGGACGGTTCAGATCTCGACGGTTGTCAACTCGGCTCAAAGTAGAAAAGGTTACCGAAGTACAGGACGCGAAGCGTCATCTTCCTCCGCTGATTCGGCGAGTGCGCCGCACTTCCCTTAATCTTTTCGCTTTCAGTGAAAAGCTGCTTCTTCAGGTATTTACAGGTTTTATCGTTATGTTTAAAAAAGCATCCCTCCCCCCAGGTATTCTCATCCAACTGGCTCAAACGCTATGGCATGGCGGTTGGAGTGTGATGATGGGTCAAATGGCTCCCCGCAATCCGGCGGGGGAATATATACGTCCGGCGAGTGAGTTTCGTCAGCGGGTGGGTGAGGATCCTAAGAGCCCTTTCCCCGCAGATTTTCAACGCTATGGGCTCATTGTGGGCTGGAGTTGCCCTTGGGCTCACCGCACTTTAATGGTGCGAGCTTTGAAGGGGTTGACGGATTGTCTGCCCGTGACGATCGTTTCCCCGTCTCCCCAGACCGGGGGGTGGAGTTTTGAGTCACCGTTTCAGGACTGTTCAACCCTACGAGAGTTTTATCAACGGGCTCAACCGGGCTATCAGGGGCGATCGACGGTGCCGGTGCTTTGGGATCAACAGACCGGAACGATCGTGAATAACGAAAGTGCGGAAATCATTGAAATCCTCAATACAGCCTTTAGCGCCTGGGAAAAGCCGGATGCGCCGGATCTGTATCCTGAAGGACTCCGGGAAACGATCGATCGCTGGAACGAGAAAATTTACGAAACGGTAAACAATGGGGTTTATCGCTGCGGCTTTGCCCAAAACCAGAGCGCCTATGAAACCGCCTGTTATGCTCTCTTTGAAACCTTAGACGAAGTGGAAGCAGTGCTCGGTCAGCAACCGTTTCTCTGTGGCGCAAGCATCACCCTGGCGGATGTACGCCTATTTACCACGCTGATTCGGTTTGAGGTCTATGCCACCTTATTTAAATGCAGCTTAAAGCCGATCGCCGCCTATCCTCACCTGCAAGCCTATCGCCAACGGATTTATCACTATCCTGGCATTGCCGAAACCTGTAATTTACAGGCCGTCAAACAGGATTATTACGGCAATTTATTTCCCCTCAATCCTGGCGGAATTATTCCCTTGGGAAACGTTGCTGGATTTTCCTAAAGTTCCCCTTGAGCACTAGCCCCTTAAGGTGGAAGAGTGTGGTGCACTCTTCCCTTGAATTATTGCAACGCCTTGGCAAGCAGATCTGCTAGGCGGCTCACCGGGGCGCGGGGAGATAAGCGCGGCAAAGTGACCTCTGTCCCATCGGGCATTTTGTAGCAGAGGACAGGAATTTCGTATTGGTAATGTTCAAACCAATCGTCCTGAGTGGTAATATCCCGCACTTCCACCTGCTCAATCTGCGGCGTAGTCACCTGCTCCAGTTTTTCCAGTAAGCCTTCGCAGAGGTGACATCCGGGTTTGCTATATAAAATCAAATGCATTGAAAAGTCCCTATAGTAAATGACCCATTGAAGTAATGGCTAC
>JBEAPM010000004.1:0-5226 GCA_041164445.1 Cyanobacteriota bacterium | reverse complement strand
CAGGTATCGTGTTCTCCCGTGGGCTAAAACAATCCGAAATTCGGTATGGAGAGGCTCTTGATGCTCAAATGCCTGCTGCATCTGTTGTTGAACTGTTGCTAAATCCTGGGGATGGAGACAGGCTTCCCATGCGGTTCTGTTGACCCTAGAGGATTGAGGATCGAGTCCATATAATTCGCAGGTTCGATCGTCAAAAAAGAAATAGTCTTGCCTCAGATCAAATTCCCAAATTCCTAACTGAGCACAGGATTTTGCTAACATCAACTGCTCCGTCATTTCCCTCAATTCCAAGGCCGATCGCTGACGCTCTAGGGCATGTAAAATCGATCGTTCTAATAAACGACTGGTCAGTAAATTATCCTTACAAAGACAATCAGAAGCCCCCAAAGCAATAGCTTGACGATCGAGATCCCGATCGTTGTCATTTGTTAACAAAACTAAAGGGATTGGCCAATTCAACTTTTTGGCCCGGGCCAACAGATCAAATCCCGTTTCTATCCCGTTAAACTGGGAGTTGACAAGACAAACATCATGCTCTAACTGCTCCAGTATTGCGATGCCTTCCTGTATCTGTTTCACCCACGTCAGGTGAAACCTAACCTGCTCTGCCCCCTCTAACAAGGTATGAATGTAGAGATAATCATCTTCCACCTCATCAATCAGCAAGATTTTATATTCAGCACGGGGCAGGATCATGGCAGATCTCCTGGACATAGAGGACAGGTATCAACTTAAGTTGGAAGAGTGCGGCGCGGAGCGTCGCACTCTTCCATTAATTTTTTTCGCTTTCAGTGAAAATCCCAAAAGTTGAAGCAATTCTGAAGGAATACTTTAATTTTATTGTATCGCTACAAAGCATCCCCCCTAGGGGTATTGTATTCCCCAGATCAGAAGGATTAACTAGGAGCAGAAGACTTTAATTTTAGCTATGAGGACTAAGCGAGCATGAGGACTATTCGGACTATTCGCTCCTTATCCAAACTCATCCTGAGCCTGGCCATACCCAGCATGCTCTGGGCCTGTACCCCCACCTCAACTCCAGTTTCCTCTGAATCATCCGACCCCACAGCCCCAACTCCTGAAACTACTGCAACAGATGCGGTAGGGGAATTGGAGATTCGTGCCAATGGTGAAGATTTTGTACGCCAAGGCTTTGAGACCAGGGATGGCTGGCAAATTAACTTTGATCAGCTCTATGTGACCTTAGCAGCGGTAACGGCCTACCAAAGTGACCCGCCTTTTGATGCGGAGGCGGGTGGTCTCCCGATCGCCCAAACAACGGTGAGCCTTGAGGATCCGGTGACGGTGGATTTGGCCGCAGGGGAAGCCACGGCGGATCCCATTTTGGTGGGGACGGTGACGGCTCCAGCCGGGCGCTACAATGCCCTCTCCTGGAAAATGGTGCCCGCTACGGCGGATCCGGCAACGGGTCAAACCCTCTGGATGCAAGGAACGGCCACAAAGGACGATCGCCGTATTGACTTTATCATTAAGCTGAATCCCACCCTCGGCTTTGTGTGTGGCGACTATGTGGGGGACGATCGCAAGGGCTTTTTAGATGCCGATGGCACAGCGGATCTAGAGGCAACCTTCCACTTTGATCACCTCTTTGGGGATGGTGAAGCCCCGCCGGAGGATGAAATCAACACCGGAGCACTGGGCTTTGACCCCCTAGCGGCGATCGCAGAGGGAAACACCCTAGATCTAGACCAGGCCGGGTTAGAAGCCCAACTCTCCCCAGCGGACTACGATCGGCTCATGGGGATTTTGCCCAGCCTGGGCCATGTGGGGGAAGGACACTGTGAAGAAACGGAACTGGCCCGGAGCTAATCTATGGAACCATTGACCCTCAAGCGGCAGGGAACTCCAGGCTACTGGATTTCCGGCGTTCTTTGCTCTAGCCTCTTGGCAATCCCCAGCGCCGCCCAGGCCCATGGGGCCCATATCCAATCCCGCAACACCCCCGCCATTGAAATTCAGGCCCACTATGACTCGGGTCAACCCATGGCAGAGGCTCAAGTGCAGGTCTTTGCCCCCAATGATCTGCAAACTCCCCTACTGCGGGGTCTTACGGATGGAGAAGGCCGCTTTCTCTTTGTGCCGGATCAACCGGGAGATTGGGAAATTTCCGTGCGTCAGGCGGGTCATGGGGATATTGCCGTGGTTCCCGTCACCCTGGAGGGAACGGTGACTCCGGACTACAACAATTCAGGGGAATTAACCCCGGTGCAGCGGGGGGTGGTGGCCGCCGCCGTGATCTGGGGCTTTGTCGGCACTGCCCTCTTTTTCCGGCGAGGCAAACCCTAGTGCATATTCCCGATGGAATTTTACCGACACAAGTCTGTATCGCCGGCTATGGAATCGCTGGGGGCATCACCTGGGGGACTCTGCGGCAAATTCGCAAAACTCCGGATCCCCAAGCCCAAGTGCCCAAAGCCTCCCTGCTAGCCGCGGCCTTCTTTGTCGGATCCTCCATTAGCATCCCCATTCCTCCCGCCAGTGTCCATCTGGTTTTGAACGGCTTACTGGGAACCCTGCTGGGCTGGTATGCCTGGCCCGCTGTGCTGATTGGGCTGCTCCTTCAGGCCATCTTGCTAGGGCATGGCGGTCTAACCACCCTGGGAGTCAATGCCGTGATGATGGGGGGCTCCGCCTTGATTGCCGCACAGATTTTTCAACTGCGGTATCGATTCCCTGCCCTGCTCCACCGCAAATGGTTCCTGGGCACCTTAGGCTTCCTGGCCGGGGCCATTGGCTTTGGCTTAGCCGCACTTATTTTCTTTGGGCTAATTATTTTTACCATTCCCGCCAACCTCGATCGGGTCACCGAACAGGGAACCCTTGCGGCTTTAATGATTGCCCATATTCCCCTTCTCTTTTTAGAAGGGGGCTTTACCGCCCTTGTGGTGCTGTTTCTCTACCGGATCAAACCGGAACTTCTGGAAAGCTAACCTGAGTCTCCCCCATCCCTATGGCGATCGCCTTCCATGCCAATATTTACATTCGGGGCACCTCCCCCATTCACCGCTGGGCAGTACGCGCCAAAGTCCTGAGTTTACTGGTGCTCATCTTTGCCATTGCCCTCGTCCAACACCTGGTGCTGATTCCCTGGGTACTGGCCGCCGTGTTGCTGTTGTATAGCTGTTCCCAACTGCCTCTGGCCTACCTGCTGCGTCGGTTACCCTATCCAGGGTTATTTATCATCGCCATGGTGGGACTGTTGCCCTGGGTTTCGGGGGAGACGATCCTGTGGCAATGGCAGGGCTTAAGTCTACGCCTGGAAGGACTCCAAAGTGCCTTCCTCGTGATGGGGCGATTTTTAGCCATTGTCACCACTAGCTTCATCCTCCTAGGCACCACCCCTTTTCTGGATTTAATTCAAGCCCTGCGATCCTGGGGCTTGCCCCCCCTCTTAGCCGACATGACCCTGCTCACCTATCGCTATCTCTATGACATTGCCAGCCAACTGGGCACCATGCAGCAGGCCATGCAGTTGCGGGGGTTCGGTCTGCACCAAAAACGGTTACGCCGACAGTGGGTACGCCGACAATGGGAATGGCTAGTCTCTCTCTTTGGCAGCTTATTATTGCGAAGTTACGAGCAATCTCAGCGGGTGTATCACGCCATGCGTTTACGGGGCTATGGGCAACTCACCCCGCCAATTCACCCTCAGCGGTCAACCCTTTCTCCTCTTGCCCAGCAGTCTGAGCATCTGATTACCCAAGTGGCCACCAGTCTCACCTTAACGATGGCCACCGGACTTGTTATTGCCGAGTGGATTTTAACCTACCCATGAACCAACCCGTTTCCTTGATTTCAACCGAGCTGCCCCTGTCTCTGTCCACCTGTTCCACCAGAGTAGCGATCGCCCTGGAGAACGTTGCCTTTGCCTATGCCGATAGTCCCTCCACTCTGGAGAATATCAGCTTAAATATTTGTGAAGGCGAACGAGTTGGGCTTATTGGGCATAACGGCTGTGGTAAAACCACCCTGTTCATGCTGATCTGTGGTCTGTTAACCCCCAGTGCCGGTCAAATTTCCCTCTTTGGTCAACCCGTAAGGCCCAATCAGTTTTGTCCTGAGGTTGGCTTTTTATTTCAGGATCCCGAAGATCAGTTGTTCTCTCCCTCCGTATGGGATGACGTAGCCTTTGGCCCCCAAAACTTGGGACTACCAGAACTAGAAGTCGCCGAACGAGTTAAAGCGGCCTTAAACCTAACGGGAACCACCGCCCTCGCCCAGCGCCCGCCCCATCATTTATCCGGCGGCGAGAAACAAATGGTAGCGATCGCCGGGTTGCTGTCCATGATGCCTCGGGTAATGCTCTACGACGAACCCACCGCCAGCCTAGACCTCCGCACCCGACGACGACTGATCCAATTTTTGCAACGGACAGAGGAAACCCTCGTGCTAGCTTCCCACGACCTAGAATTTCTCCTCGAAGTCTGCGATCGTATCATTTTGGTAGATGATGGCCGGGTCATTGCGGATGCGGATCCCGTAACCGTCATGGGAGATGCGATCCTCATGGAACAACACGGACTGGAAAAACCCCATTCTTTGATTCCCCACATCAGCCCCCATCACGGGAGGTTTGGGTCTGAGATCATTCGAGATAGAATTCCAGAATAAATCGTCTTATTTGTTATTACTAATCCAGAATGAGAGGGATTTCCACTGAAAGCGAAAAAATTTCATGGAAAAGTGCCGCACTCTTCCGCCTTACGTTGGTAGTCGACAGAAGAGGAAATTGCCATTGTAGAAGGCAGACACTTTACAAAGGAATCCGATCGTTGAACTTGTAGGGTACGTGAATCCCAAGGCGATCGCTATTAATTGTTACTATGGATAAAGCACGGTGTAATTTTAGGTCTCGCAATTTCTAAGGAAAATTTTTATGACAAATACGATCGTATCCGCAAAGGACATCACGCTATATGACCTAGAATCAAAATTTAATCTATCTCTGAATCAAGATAGCGACTTTTTTCCTGAATGGCAAAAAGACTCTTTGACCATTGCAACAGAAGAACGGATTTTACTAGATCTAGCAAAATCAGCCTATTTGAATTTAATAAAATATTCTTCAATGCCGGAAAATGCTGTTAAATTAACAGTTATATCCCCACTCCTTCACCTTGCGGGTCTCCTGTTATCTCCATTTCACCTGAAGACTGAAGCCTCAGTCACGGTAACTGATCCAAATGATGAACTGACGATGGAAGG
>JBEAPM010000003.1:0-2684 GCA_041164445.1 Cyanobacteriota bacterium | reverse complement strand
CTCTCCTCGATCGGGGAGACTGGCACGTCGTTCTGGCCTGCCGAGATCTGGAAAAAACTCAGGAGGTTGCCAATAGCCTCAATTTCCCTAGCGATCGCTACAGCATTATTCATCTGGACTTGGCCAGTTTGGCCAGCGTTCGCCAGTTTGTTAGTGATTTCCGGGCGATGGGCAGATCCTTGGAAGCCTTGGTGTGTAATGCGGCGGTTTATTTGCCCTTGCAAAAGACCCCCCTCCGCAGTGCGGATGGTTATGAGTTAAGTGTGGCGACCAATCACCTCGGGCACTTTTTACTCTGCCAGTTGTTGCTGGATGACTTAGTTAGATCACCCCGGATCGATAAGCGTCTCATTATCTTGGGTACGGTGACCGCCAATAGCAAGGAACTGGGGGGTAAAATTCCCATCCCGGCCCCCCCGGACTTGGGAGATCTCAAAGGCTTGGAGCAGGGCTTCAAGGAGCCGATCACCATGATTAACGGGAAAGCCTTTAAATCCGGTAAAGCCTACAAAGACAGTAAGCTCTGTAATATGCTCACGACCCGGGAACTGCACCGCCGCTATCACTTAACCACGGGCGTGACCTTTAATTCTCTCTATCCCGGTTGTGTGGCAGACACCCCCCTGTTCCGCAATCATTTTCCCCTGTTTCGGACGATTTTCCCCTGGTTCCAAAAGAATGTGACCGGTGGCTATGTCTCCCAAGAATTAGCGGGAGAGCGGGTTGCCATGGTGGTCGCAGATCCTGACTTTCGGAAATCTGGTGTGCATTGGAGTTGGGGGAACCGGCAGGCAGAAGGGCGCAAAGCCTTTGTGCAAGAGTTATCAGCGGAGGGGAGTGATGATGAAAAAGCACGTCGCCTCTGGGATTTAAGCGAGAAGTTGGTGGCGGCTTAAGGCACGGCCAAGCCAAGTACTGTAGAAGTGCGCTCTTGCTGGACTCTAACTCCCTTGCTGCAGCCGAATCAGGAACAGTGTACCGAGTCGGTTGATCTGCCCCGGCTCTGCATGGCTTGATAGGCAGCTTCTAAGGCGGCGGTAAAGGCTTGAGGCTGCCAGAGAGGAGCGGTTTGCTGTCCTCGCTGGATGGCTAGGCTAACCCGTTGGCGCAGTGGGGCATCTTGGCCAAGCTGGATGCCCCAGCCCACGTATTCTTCGTCATTCCAGGCAATGCCGGGGGTAATGCCTAGGTTCATTAAGGCACTGTAGCTGGTGCGGGCGGAAAATTGTTGCCCCACCCGCGTTACAATGGGAATTCCCATCCAGAGGGCTTCTAGGGTGGTGGTGGCTCCGTTGTAGGGATAGGTATCTAAGACAATATCCGCTAGTCCGAGGGTTGCACGGTGGGTTTCTTCGTCTTTGAGGGTGCCCAAAAAGCGTAAGCGATCGTAATCCACTCCGACTTCGTTGACTAAGGTTTCAAAGAAGGTTTTTAAGGCTTCTAAGTCGCAATAGTAGCCTTTGATTAGAAAATAGCTCTCAGGAACGGCTTTTAAGATTTTCAGTTGTTGGCGAATATTATCAGGGTTACGCTTATAGCCAGTTTGCGCACTGAAATAAACGATCGCTTTGGGGGGAATTTCTAGAGATTCCCGGCGTAGGGGGGACACCCCAACTTCAAAGCCATTGACGGCAACATAGGTCTGGGGAAAATGCCAGAGTTTTTCTTGATAGTAGTGCTGAGCATTTTGGGGCACCACATAGGAATCGACTAAAAAGTAATCGATCGTGGGCAGTTCAGCCGCGTCATAGCCGAGCCAACTAATTTGTATTGGTGCAGGTTTGAGGGCAAGGAGAGTGCAAATTTTCTTGGAGGTTAAACTATCTAGATCGACAAGAATATCAATGTGATCCGATCGAATTAAGTTATAGATAAAAACTGGATCTTGATTTTCAATGATCTTCAAGGTTTGCCCTGAATTTATGAGTTCAGACTGAATAGCATCTTTCGTATAATCAAAGGTATAGGCAATGATTTCAAATTTAGAGCGATCGTGATGCTTAAATAAATCTCTGACTAAGTAACCAATGGAATGACGGCGTAAACATTCTGAGATGTAACCAATTCTAATGAGATTTTCCTTGACTTCTACTGAGCTAGAATCCGAAGCGGTGGGTTCAGGAGTCTCTTCTGCTTCTGGACATTCATTGAATTTGGCTGCAAGTAGTTGGGCTGCAAAGTTGTCTTGAATCAGTTGGGTAAAACGCTGTGAAACTAACCTTTTTAAGTGATTATTTTCTGCGGGGTTATCCTGAAGGTAGCTTAAAAAAGTGAGAAAAATAATTAAGTTATTGACCGTATTAGAATCGGAAATTTCAGGTTGTTCTAACAGCGTAAGAATGAGATGAAGATACTCTGGATGGAGAGCTTTGAAACGATCGAAATAAGCACCGGACTTTAGTAAGCTTTGGAGGAGCAGATAATAGCCAGCAATTTTATCTTCTAAACGATCTGCTGCGGCCAGAAAATGTTCCGAAGTCACGATCGCTTTTTCATAACAATCTACACTATGATAAAACGGAATTACAACGGAAAGTCGCGGAAAATCTCCCTGACTCCACCCTTCTAAAATCTCAGCAATTTCCAAACAGCGATCGTTATCCCCTAAACGTCGGACAATAAATTCAACAAAAGCTTGTTTCAGGCATTCTTTTTCCTGGGGGTAATCTGCGACAAAGCCTAAG
>JBEAPM010000002.1:0-6313 GCA_041164445.1 Cyanobacteriota bacterium | reverse complement strand
AGAAGGTGAAGACTCTGCCCCGGTCAGGGAAGACAGTTCTCGTTAAAATGTCCTAGCACTTTGCACCCAAGCCTACAACTGGTAAGGTGTAAGCATTTTAAAGCTTGAAATATACACGAGTTAGTGTGAAAGCAATGAGCGCACAACCCAAGGCTCCTGCAGGAACAACGTTACCACAGGACAGAACCCAGGAACAATTGTCCTCTCCCACCACTGGAGGCGAGCCAAACCTCTGGCTCCAAAGTTTAATGCTTCATGCGCCTGCCATTGGTTTGGGGTTGGGCATCGCGACGGGGTTGTGTTTGCTCATGGGCATCTCCTTACGCATTCTCCTCAACCCCAATATCCATGCCCTTACAGATCCTGAGCCTGCAGCCGTATCCTCTAGGGGTGAAGAGGTTCCCAATCCAACCATTCAGGAAACAGATGAATCTGGCGTGCGGATCATTTTTCCGGCAACTAAGTCTTTTTTGGTGGAGGCTGACTCCACCGCCCCCCCCCTCTTCCCGCAGGAGAACGATCGCCCTGCTTGTAGGCATTGGAGGTCTGGGGTTGGCCACAACAGGTTTCCTCTTTTTGCGATCGATTCGGCGGCAAATGACCGCTCGCTCAACCCCAACGTCCTCCAGTGCGATCGTTTTACACTCTCAGCCCAGCGCTTTAGCCCCCCCTAGACAGTCTCAACCGCCTGCCTCTGCCCCGATCGCTCTGCCCCAGGGCAACCCGACGGTTTCAGCCCTCCCTGGCGAGGAACTGCCCGTACAGCCTGTCCTGCCCCCGCCCCCCTTAACCATTCACTACCCTAACGAGAAGGATCCGGCAGTGCCAACGCCACTACCGCCAGGGGTCGAACCACCAAGCGGCGAGCCCATCAATCTCGTGGATTTAATGGATATTCGGAAACGTCGCCCCCATTCCTAGGCGGAATGGGCTGAGATTACAAGCCTAAATCTCAACGATCGCTGACGGAAGTTCCATCAGATAATTTACGCTTGTCCGTTCTTCCTTTAATATTATTTAAGAATTATAAAAAGCGCTTAAAATTTTAGTGCGCTACATAACCACCCATTAGGAGGACTTTCTATGGCGCTCGTCCCTATGCGTTTATTGTTGGATCATGCCGCAGAGAACGGCTACGGTATCCCTGCATTTAACGTAAATAATATGGAGCAGATCCAGGCTATTATGCAGGCTGCTCATGAAACTGACAGTCCTGTGATTTTGCAAGCTTCCCGTGGTGCTCGGAAGTATGCTGGAGAGAATTTTTTACGTCACCTGATTCTGGCCGCGGTGGAAACCTATCCCCATATTCCCATTTCCATGCACCAAGATCATGGTAACGAGTTTGCAACTTGTCTTTCTGCTATCCGTAACGGCTTTACCAGCGTGATGATGGATGGCTCCCTGGAAGCGGATGCCAAGACCCCCGCTAGCTACGAGTACAACGTCGCAGTAACCGCCAAGGTGGTAGAAGCTGCCCACGCCCTCGGTGTTAGTGTGGAAGGCGAACTCGGTTGCCTGGGTTCCTTAGAGACTGGTATGGGTGAAGCAGAAGATGGTCACGGTTTTGAAGGAGCCCTCTCCCACGATCAACTCTTGACCGATCCCGATGAAGCCGTGAACTTTGTGGAAGCCACCCAAGTGGATGCCCTCGCGGTTGCCATTGGAACCAGCCACGGTGCTTATAAGTTTACCCGTAAGCCCACGGGCGAAATTCTCGCGATCAGCCGGATTGCGGAAATCCACAAACGTCTCCCCAACACCCACTTAGTGATGCACGGTTCTTCTTCCGTTCCTGAAGATCTCATTGCCATCATTAACCAGTATGGTGGTGCCATTCCCGAAACCTATGGGGTACCTGTAGAGGAAATTCAAAAAGGGATTCAGAGCGGTGTTCGTAAAGTCAATATTGACACTGACAACCGCTTAGCCATCACCGCAGCAGTACGGGAAGCCCTCAGCGCTGTGCCTAAGGAATTTGACCCTCGTCACTTCCTCAAGCCCTCCATCAAGTACATGCAGAAAGTGTGTGCCGATCGCTATGCTCAATTCTGGACGGCTGGCAATGCAAGCAAAATCAAGCAAGAAAGCTGCGATGTTTTTGCGGTGAAGTATGCCAAGGGTGAACTGGCCGCTAACACTGGCAAGGCTGCTGTTGCCGTTTAGGTGATCAATACTGTCACAACATCTCATGATGGGGCTGTCCACTGAGAGTGAAAAAACTTAATGGAAAAGTGCGCCGCACTCTTCCGCCTTAAGTTGCCCATGATGGGATAGCCCTACAGTAACCCCCATGCAGACGATCGGCTTGCATCCCAGTGAGAACGATCGTCTCAGGGGTAAAGAAGGCTCCGATTCTTAAAGAATTGGAGCCTTTTTTCTTTGCTTTGGATCGGTTCCCTTCGCTTAAGGTTGTAACAATAATTGCCATTCCGATCGTGCTTCATTCCAGTAGGGTAGAGAGGTCTCTCCGACCACGTAGGGACCCCAATACCGGCGGGATCCATCTTGGGCAAAAGCCACCAAAACATCCCCCGGATTTAAAGCCAAATCCCCTTCGGGCAGGGACAAAATCAAGCCTTGATAACTCCCTTCTCCCGGTTCAAAATCCCAATGAACCGGTTCTTTTAAATCCGTTACCGGAAAGTTAACCATTGCCTCCGGTAACTCAGGATTGAACTCATCTTGAGCTTTGCTCCCCGTTTCCCCGACCCTAAAGCGTTGCAACAAGGCAATACGCACAGGATGAGGCGTTTGATTACCCACACGAAACGCGGACAGATCTAGCGGAGCCGCATTGGGGACAGAATTTTCCAGAGTATCTACCGTTGGCTGCGGAGCCCGACTGAGATCAGCATCCGGCTCTGACCAGACGAGGGGATCGGCAGAGGCTACGGGGTCGGGTACTGAAAACGGCGGCTGCAGATCTGCCGAAGTTGTGGAATCTGTACGCCATCCCGGCGGATAGACCTGGAACCACCATAGTCCCCAACTGCCCAGGCTTAAGCTACTGAGGAGAATTACCCCGGCTAAGGTTAACGGGTAGAGTTTAATCGTGATGGAGGGTACAGACTTATCCCACATAATTGATTCACTAATTTCGCTATAGTTTTATATCGTTGATGTCCTCAAACGGCTTTGCACTTAAAGTTGAGACTAGAGCAACAGGAGAAAGCCTAACGTTGGTAGCCCTAAAACTATGCAAAATACTCGACTGACCCAGATTGTGACCCAAGGTGGCCGACAGCTTGAGAATTGGCTGAGCAACTCTTGGCGACAGTTGTCGCTGCTATTGCTGAGCCTCTTATTAGGGTATTTTGTGGGAGGCACACTTGCCGCTATTGCAGGGCAGGCTGCCCGTTGGGATACTACGGTTGCCTTTATTATGCTGATTTTCACAGAATTGATTAACCGTTTGGTCTACCGCAGTCAAGCGAGCCGAACCGATAACCGATGGCTGCCGATCGCTATGCTCAACAACTTTAAAATAGGGTTCATTTACAGCTTGGCCTTAGAAGCCCTTAAACTAGGGTCTTAAGTCCAACCCACTCCATTCTGTAGGGCCGTCAACTGAAAGTGAGGAATCTCACGGTGCGGCGTGAAGTGCCGCCTCCTACCCCTGAAGTTGAGAGCCATTTTGGGGATCAAGCAGGTGTGATCCGAGGTGCGGTTGACTGGCTGCATGGTAGGCACACTATTTTTTGTTCCCCGTTGTTCAGTTCCCATGGTTAAGCTCTGATGATGTCTAACTTGCCTATTGAGCAAATCCTGCAGGATCTAGGGAAAGGTCGTCCGTTGACTGGTGTGCAATGTCAGCAACTGATAGACCATCATCTACAGCAGCAGCAGAATGGCAAAGCCACCCTGGATAGCTTACATGAGAGGGAAACTGTTCAGAGGTCGGTGGAACGGCAAGCCAATTTTTTCTTGAACCATTACCCCTCGTTTGCGGCCTTTTGCCACGATCGTTTGGGATTGTATCAGCAGATTGCTGATCATCTCTGGAACTTTTGGCTTCCTTTAGCGCAGCGGTTGAAGGAACAGCGAGATCATCATCAATGCCCCTGGATTCAAGGGATTGTGGGGCTGCAAGGAACGGGAAAAACCACATTGACTCAAATTTTGACTTGGATTCTCCACAAGTGGGAATACCGATGTCTCTGCTTATCTCTTGATGATTTATACCTTCCCTACAGCGATCGTCTGCGGCTTCAGCAAGCCCACCCTTTTCTGATTTGGCGTGGTCCACCCGGTACCCACGATGTGGGGTTAGGGGGAGCGATCCTCACTGAGTTACGGGCTCAGACGAAACAAACCGGTATTTGGGTTCCCCGATTTGATAAATCTCGTCATGAGGGAGCGGGGGATCGAGCAGCCCCTGAATGGATCCGCTATCCTGTCGATATTGTGCTGTTTGAGGGTTGGTTTGTGGGTATGGTTCCTCTAGTGACTGAGCAAACCCACCCTTCCTCTCTAACAGCATCACCCTTGGCAGAGTATTGTAACCAGCAACTCCATCACTATGTTCCCTTGTGGAAACACCTTGATAATTTGCTGATTCTATACCTACCTGAAAGTTATTTTAGCAAGGTCTGGCGGAAAGAGGCCGAGCAAAAACTGAACGCGCAAACCCGATCGGCAATGGCGGAAGCAGAGGTCGATCGCTTTGTGGATTATTTTTGGGACGCTTTACCCCCAGCCTTATTTCTTGATCATTTGGCGGAGGTAGAATACCCGACCCAGGTGATTGAACTTCGCCCGGATCGATCGCCCCCCATGTTTCCGGGTTTCCCTTAACCCGGGTTTGACCGCTGATATTACAAAATCTGGGATAGAAATTGCTTTGTCCGCTCGGCCTTGGGATTCGTAAAAAATTCTTCCGGGCTGGCTTCTTCCACTAAGAGACCATCTGCCATCAGAACTACGCGATCGGCCACTTCACGGGCAAAACCCACTTCATGAGTCACACAGACCATGGTCATCCCCTCATTGGCTAAAGTCCGCATCACATCTAGTACCTCCCGCACCATTTCGGGGTCTAGGGCAGAGGTGGGCTCATCAAACAACATAATGCGGGGCTGCATAGCCAATGCCCGCGCAATGGCAACCCGTTGTTGTTGACCACCGGATAGTTGGCCAGGATATTTCCGGGCCTGCTCTAAAATGCCCACCCGTTCTAGGAGTTGTAGGGCCACTTCTTCGGCTTTGGCCTTGGGCCAGTGCCTAACCCAGATCGGGGCTAGGGTGACGTTTTGTAGGACAGAGAGGTGCGGGAATAGATTAAATTGCTGGAAAACCATGCCCACTTCCCGCCGGATGGTTTCAATATTTTTTAAGTCATGGCTGAGGCGAATGCCATCTACCACGATACTCCCTTTTTGGTAGGGTTCTAGGGCATTAAACGTCCGAATAAAGGTAGACTTCCCGGATCCTGACGGGCCCATTACCACCACCACTTCGCCTTTGTATACCGTTAAGCTAACCCCACGTAAAACATGAAAATGATTGGTGTACCATTTTTCAACCTGGGTCGCCACAATCATGGGCTGACGATCGTTATCGTTTAAGGACTCTGTAGTAGTTTCTGACAAGGATACAGTCATAACAAATTCCCAGGCTTCTATATATAAGTCAATTGGAGTTAAGCAGTGCTTAACCTTAAGATGGCAATATCATACCGTTCCTCTCTAGGTGTGCCAAGGGGATATTCTTGCCAAGAAACTGCTGGGATTAGTTTAATTTGAGGGCTGAAACCGGCACATCATCCCAGGACTGAACCGATCGCATCCGCACCTGCCAGCCTTGGATCCGTTGGGTTTCTGTTAGGTTATCTTGAAAAGACTGGTAACACGCTTGGGCCTGCTGCTCATCGGTACAGGCGATACAGGCATAGAGAATGCCTGAGGGATCGAGTTGTTCGTTGACCCAAATTGTTTGCATAGGGAACTCTAGGTTTAGAATAAAGGGGCTTCTGCTCGAAGCGGAACAGGGACAAGGCTAGGGTTCGACATTTTGCGTTAAACGCAATGCCTTAAGTACATAGCCACGTCAAAAATATTTCAGATTACTGGAGGAAAATCCAATGGGAGAGGCGAAACGTCGCAAGGAAATCTTAGGCGATCAGTACGGTAAGGAGAAACCCATTTTACCCTGGTTACCTATTACAAAGTCCCAATCCGAACAATTTGTGCAGATTACAACCAAGGGGGCTTGGCTTGGGATAGGGGGGTTGGTGGTTTGGTGGGTGGTCATTCGCTTGATTGGCCCCGTCTTCGGCTGGTGGGAACTGACCGGGTAAGGTTGTACCGTGCTG
>JBEAPM010000001.1:0-12027 GCA_041164445.1 Cyanobacteriota bacterium | reverse complement strand
AGGAATTGATTAACCAGACCGCCCAGATCGACAGCGGCATGGGGCGCACCGTCCAGGAAATTAGCACCCTCGCCGAAGAAGTGGTGGGAGCCACCGCCAACCTAGTGAACCTGGAAGAACTGCTGCAACTGGAAGTGGTCAGCGCCGAAATTCAAGACCATCTGGGACTAGCACTGGAGCGAGCCGCCCTAGAGCGAGACTGGGCAGGAGGTGGTTTGGGACTGATTTCCGACAGTGACCTGGATCAAACCTCCGTGGATAGAGCCATTAGCCAGATACAGGGCTACCTGGACAGCGAATTGGGCAGACTACAACAACGCTTCCCCGATGGTGAGATCCCACTGTTGCCTATAGCCCCCTCTTGGGAGGGGGTTGGGGGTGGGTTTACCCTGACTGGAGAGAATCTGAGCTTTGACCTGCCGAAGAACGGCGGCAAATTAAAATTTATCGCTGTCCCCGGTGGAACCCTGACGATGGAAGGGGGACATAAGGTCAATCTCCAACCATTCCTGATGGGCAAATACCCCATCACCCAGCGGCAGTATCAGGCAGTTATGGGTAAGAATCCTTCACACTTCAAAGGGGAGAATCGCCCCGTAGAGAAAGTCAACTGGCATGAAGCCCGATCGTTTTGTCAGAAGCTCTCGAAAATATTGGGGCAACAAATTGACCTGCCCAGCGAAACCCAGTGGGAATGGGCAGCCAGGGGCGCAACCCAGAGCCAGGGGTTTGAATATGCTGGCAGCAATAACCTGGATGAAGTGGGCTGGTATGACGGGAATTCTGGCAAGCAAACCCATCCCGTGGGGCAGAAAAAGCCCAATGAACTGGGACTGTATGATCTGAGCGGTAATGTGTGGGAATGGTGCAAGGATAATTGGACAGATAATTCAAATGCACTACCAAGGGATGGATCTGCTCTGACTAGCGACGGAAATTCCGATCTTCGTGCTGTGCGTGGTGGTTCTTGGCACTACGACCCTGAGGGCTGTCGTTGCGCCCTGCGGGACAGGCTCAATCCAGTCAGCAGGTACGACAACCTAGGCTTTCGGGTCTGTGTTGCTGCGTCTGCCCTGTGAGGACTTCGTTTCCCTTTACACTTTTTAACTTTTCTCTTTACATTTCTTTACCTTTTTTCTTTAAGAGGGCGCGTTAGCGCCCGGAAATTTTTTTCAAAATGGAGTTTTCCACAGGTGTCCGAGTTACCAATTATTCAGCATACCTACGACTTAATCAAGGTCTATGTGCCCACGATTGAACGCTTGCCCAAAACCCACAAATACACCCTAGGGGATCGGATTATTAATGAACTATACGATTTGTTAAAAGCCCTGGTCACTGCACAGTTTTCTAAGCAAAAATTAGCTATACTTGAGCCTCTGAATCCAAGCCTGAGTTTGCTACGGTATCAAACCCGTTTACTGCTTGAATTTAATCTGATTTCCATCAAGCAATACGAAAGTTTAATTCGAGCTTTAGAAAATATTGGCTCAGAATTAGGAGGCTGGATCAAATACCAAAAATAAGCCTTAAAGCAGAGTTTTTTATGAAACGTTATGGCAACCTATGGCATCTCATAACAGAGTTTGAAAATCTCTGGTTGGCAGCTAAGAAAGCTCAAAAAGGAAAACGTTTTAAAGAAAATGTCCTTAAGTTTAACCTTAACTTAGAATCAGAACTCTTAACCCTTCATAAAGAATTGCTAGAGCAAACCTATAGCCCAGGACAATACCACAGCTTCGAGATTACAGAACCCAAAACACGGCTCATTTCTGCTGCCCCCTACCGCGATCGGGTTGTCCATCACGCCCTTTGTAATGTCATTTCTCCCATTTTAGAAAAAAGCTTAATTCCAGACACCTACGCCAATCGAGTGGGTTTTGGAACCCACAAAGCACTGAAGCGATTTACAGAATTTCTACGCAGTAGCCGCTATATTTTACAGTGTGATATTCGTAAATATTTTCCCTCGATTGATCATGACATCTTAAAATCTTTAATTCGCAATAAAATTAAATGTAAATCTACGCTTTGGCTCATCGATAAAATTATTGATGGTAGCAATCCTCAAGAAATTGTCCCGCTCTATTTTCCCGACGATAATTTACTCTCTCCTCTTAACCGAAAAATGGGACTACCCATTGGCAATTTAACTAGCCAAACCTTCGCTAACTTTTATCTAAATGACTTTGATCATTTTATCAAAGAAAACCTGAAAGTCAAAAAATATCTTCGCTATGTAGATGATTTTGCTTTATTCAGCGATGACTATGAACAATTAGCCCAAGCAAGGGAACAAATACAAGATTATCTCATCACCCTACGCCTACAAATTCACCCTTCCAAAAACCATCTCTTTGAAACACAATATGGTGCAACATTTGTAGGTTATCGCATTTTACCCACTCATATTAGAGTACGGTCTGATAACTTAATCATGGGTCGTCGTCGCTTACGTTACAAATTAAAGAAACTGAACCAAAATCACCTCACTGCACAACACTTTTATCTTTCTCTCAATGCTTGGTTTGCTCACCTTTCCCATGCCGACTCCTGGCAATTGCGAGAACAAATCTTAAATTTTTTAGAGAAAAAGGGCATTTCAGATACATTAGTTCCTAGCCTAAAACAGGGATAGGCTTTAGCTGTGCGTGGTGGTTCTTGGAACAACAACCCTGAGAACTGTCGTTGCGCCCAGCGGAACAGGAACAATCCAGACAACAGGAACAACAACCAAGGCTTTCGGGTCTGTGTTGCTGCGTCTGCCCTGTGAGTACTTCTTTGCGTCAGAGTTGGCAAGTGCGAATTTGTCGAGCGTACATTTAGAAGTCCAGACCTATTCCAGTGATGAGATTATCTTATCCGAAAAGCAAACTGAGCCAGTTATTTGAGTAGGGCAACCGAAAAATTAGCTGGTTCGACTTAAAATTTCAAGATCCAAGAGTCGTGTATATGCAATACCCGAAAATTAAATCAGCTATAGCGATCGATGATCAGACCTTACTAGTCGAGTTTTCTAATACTGAAAAGCGAAAATATAACATTGAAAAGTTATTGACAAAATAAATCCTGTTGAATTTGTACTAGAAGCAACCCAAGGAGAATCCCCATGAAACTAAAATTTCCGAACCTACCTCAAAATACCGAAATTAAACAGGAAGCGATTGAAATTTTAATCCAGCAAATGGGTATTGCCAAAGCCACTATCTTTTTTAGTGAAATGCTTTGGAAACGAACCGATTATTTAGAGATTAAAGATCGTTTGTTTGCTGGAGAAACTGTTGCCAGTCTTTATGAGAAGGTTCTTCTCTGGCGCGAACAAAGTTCGTAAAAGAGTGGGGAATCTACAGTTTGAAGAACCTGGCTTTAAGCTTTTTGTCTTTGATACCCATGCCGAGGAAATTATTCTATGGAAACCCAACATCAACAGTTAGAACAATGGCGTGATGCCCTAGAACAAATTCTAGCTTACTATGTTGACTTCACTACGATGGTATTGAAGATGGAATTACTGATGATTTGGTAAAGTCAGGCGTTCCTAAGCAAAATATTGTTTTGGCTTTTCAGCCTCCCCATGTCAGGGCATATACTGACTATGCCGTTGCATAGTATAGTAAAAAATAAAAAACAATCCCCAGTTTTAGATGCTTTGCATATTGCTTGTGCTGAATCTCAACAAGTCGATCGCTTTGTCACTTGTGACGATCGACTGATCAAACGCTACAAAAATGGAGTTATCCACCTTTGTAATCCTGTTGAATTTGTCCTAGACTTAGACGTATCCTCTACACTTTCTAACAAGGCTTGATTTTCGTGTTTTCAATTGAGTTTACCGAACAAGCGAAAGAAGACCTCAAGTGGTTTCGCAAATCAGAGCAGAAAACTATCATTTCTGGAATCTATGCTAACTTGAGTTATGAACCTATCCTGGCTACTCGTAACCGTAAGTCTCTGCGCCCCAATTCAACCGCTACCTGGGAACTTAGACTTGGCGATTTTAGAGTTCTTTACAATGTAGAGCAAAGCATCGAGATTGTAAGTATTAAACGGATTGGTGAAAAATCAGGTAACAAACTATTATTTCAAGGAAAGGAGATTACTCTATGATGTTTTGGAATTACCGCCTTGTGACGATCGCTGATCGAGTTGGACTTTATGAAGTGTTTTATGAACAAGACGGACAAATTCTTGCATGTAGTCAAGATCCGATTACGTTAGAAGCAGACTCTTCCGAAGAACTGGAAATTTATCTTCAAGGGTTACAAGAAGCATTAAAACTGCCCGTTTTGCAGTTGGAAGACTTACCTCCAATCCCCGAACATTCACCGTTTGTCGATCGCGGCACTCCCCTCGAAACCCTCTGGGAAGAATTAGGGCTAGAGAAAGAGGAGTTGTTAATGGCTGGCAGCAAGGTTTCTACATGCACCGCTAACGATCGCTGAGTATGCAATACCCGAAAATTAAATCAGCTATAACGATCGCACAAAGCCTTACGCAGTCAGGGGCAAATTTTGGGATTCTGCACGACCCCTCTAGGATTGCTGTATAATTTTATCTAAAAATTGAATGAATTAAGGTTAATAACATGATAACCCTAACATCGGCTCAAGAACAAATTGTTCAGTACCAGGTAACAACCGGACAGTACACCAATGCAGAAGAAGTCATTGATGTGGCATTGCAACTGTTGAAATTTTTAGATGCGGAATCTTTGGTCTGGTTTCAAGAAACTCAACAGGCTTTCCACTGAAAGCGGAAAAATTTAATGGAAGAGTGCGGCGCTCCGCGCCGCACTCTTCCACCTTAAGTTGGTGGCCACTCAACAGAAAATAAAAATCGGACTAGAAGAGTTGGATCGGGGTGAAGGTGTGGATGGAGCGATCGTTATGGAGCAGTTTCTCCAACGATTCTAAAAAAAATCCCCAGTTTTAGATGTTTTGCATATTGCTTGTGCTGAATCTCAACAAGTCGATCGCTTTGTCACTGGTGACGATCGACTGATCAAACGCTACAAAAATGCAGTTATCCACCTGAAAAATTACAGGACATTAACCCTTCGCCCTCAGTTGGCTAGCGGCCGGATTTGGTGTAATAGGGCAAACCCAGTAGTGGTTCATCTTAAGGCAAAGTTTCGTAATCCCTACAGTCTATCGCTTGTTCCGATAAAGCGATCGTTGGTTGTACGGGGCATTTGAGATAGGGACTACTGGAAAAAAAACGACAACGACTACAGGGAATTTGGTGCAAGCGCTGCAGTGTGGCAATCCCCCTCAGAAAGCCCTGCAAATAGGACAGGCCAAGGTGGGCCAGCATTCCCCAGAGAAAAAGCATGAAACAAACTTGCCAGATTGTCATGGGTTTTCCATCCTTTCCGTGGTCTTACCTGATTCAACGTCATCCTTAAAACTTTCGGCTTTTCACTGAAAGCGAAAAATTTTAATGGGAGTGCAGCGCCGCACTCTTCCCCCTTAACCTGATCGCCAAACTTTCCTCTCGTTTTTAGCATATCCCTAGGACAATTCCTCGGTAGATGATGCTGTGTGACGAGAATCACATTTTTTCTCTTGTTAGATCACAACCATCTTTTGTCAAGTTTTGTTACATTTCTTAACAACAAGAATTAACAAAACTTAACAAGGAAGGCTAATCATGTTTGCACCTATCGTCATTCTCACTCGCAACGTCATGGGCAAGTCTAAGTTCACCCAGTTACGGGGTAAAGCGATCGCTGCTCACTGTAAGGTCATTACTCAGTTTTGTAACAATTTTGGTGTAGAAAGTGCCTACCGCCAGAGCATGATTCGGTTGGCGAAGGATAACGGCAAGTTATTAGGCTTACTGGCTTAAGTCCCCGGAAATCTCAGCGATTTCACTTTCTTTTGAAGCGTTTGCAGATTGGTTTGTTGGACACCTCGCAAGAATAGGGATGGTAGAGGCTGTGCCTCCCCCACCATGCATTGAGGTTCTCTGTTGTTTAAGGGCTTTCCACTGCAAGCAAAAAAATTTACTCTTCCGCCTTAAGTTGATAGCTGTTTTAAGTTTTTAGGAGTTTTGCACATGTTGATGTTTGTTGTTGCTTTAGCCATTGTTGCTTGGATTGCTTTTGCGGTGCTCGGCAGTCAAGCCTATTTCTTAGGTGAGCAATCGAAGCCTATTCATGAACGGAATTGGAATTCTGATGGCTTTGAATCGATCGCCAAGTCTGTAACGGGGGCCGAAACCCGCTATAGCGATCGGGTGCCCGGATTCCAAGTGGAGGATGCTTACGCGAGCCGATCGCTGTAACCCCTCTGGGCTAACGGGTTTAACAGAAGCCCCTTAAGTTTTGACTCTCTCTCTCGATAGAGCCTTCCTGAAACATTCAGGGAGGCTTTTTTATGACCCATACAATACAGCAATCCTCAATGGTTTTTTTGGTGTTTGCCTTCCGGCCGCACACCAAAAAACAGTTTCAGCAGTCTAGTCCTTACCACTGATTTAGGACTGCGGTAGTGATCACCTCGTAACCTTGGCTTGTCGCTCTCACTGCCGTGAGTCTCCAGTGATCCAAACCTACGAGGGCTTTGCAATCGAAACGATTTAGGGGGGTTGCAAGACTCAGGGCAGCAAGAAGACGTTGCTGCTCGATCTTAAGATATGTTACATTTAGTTAAGATTTCTCAGTTTTAAAAAGATTTTTAGGCTATCTCAGCATTGTCAGGGGTCTGGGTATCGTGGAGCACTCCGTTCCTCCTTTCCCCTTCAGCGGGTAGCCATAATCTTCAAGTTGTAACGGTGAGGCTAATCACAGATGAAGTTTTCTTGGAGAGTTTTAGTCCTGTGGGCACTTCCGGTGTTAGTCATTGGTTTCTTCCTCTGGCAATCGACTTTGGGAGGACAAGCGATCGGTACGAGTCAAAATCGTGCCACTAGTCGGATGACCTACGGACGTTTTCTAGAGTATTTAGATGCTGGACGAGTTGAATCGGTTGATCTATATGATATGGGACGCACGGCGATCGTTGAAGCCGTCGATCCCGATTTAAACGATCGTTCTCAATCCCTACGGGTGGAGTTACCCGGCATGACTCCTGAGCTGATGCAACGGCTACGGGAATCCTCCATTAGTTTTGATGTTCACCCCCCGCGCAACACGGGAGCCATTTGGGGGTTAATTGGCAACCTACTGTTTCCCCTTCTCCTCATTTCTGGCTTATTTTTCCTCTTTCGGCGCTCCAATAATGTCCCTGGCGGCCCGGGTCAAGCCATGAACTTTGGCAAATCCCGCGCTCGTTTTCAAATGGAAGCCAAAACTGGAGTTCTCTTTGATGACGTAGCCGGCATTGAAGAAGCGAAGGAAGAACTTCAGGAAGTGGTCACCTTTTTGAAAAAGCCGGAGCGCTTTACCGCTGTAGGAGCCCGTATTCCGAAGGGAGTACTCCTCGTGGGGCAGCCGGGAACCGGTAAAACCCTTCTCGCCAAAGCGATCGCTGGGGAAGCGGGTGTACCCTTCTTTAGCATTTCTGGCTCTGAGTTTGTCGAAATGTTTGTGGGGGTTGGAGCTTCACGGGTTCGGGATCTCTTCAAAAAAGCGAAGGAAAACGCACCCTGCATCATCTTTATCGATGAAATTGATGCCGTAGGTCGCCAACGGGGGGCTGGCATTGGCGGGGGGAACGATGAACGGGAACAAACCCTAAACCAACTGCTCACGGAAATGGATGGTTTTGAGGGGAACACCGGCATCATTATTATTGCCGCCACTAACCGTCCTGATGTCTTGGATTCTGCACTGTTACGGCCAGGTCGTTTCGATCGTCAAGTGACCGTTGATGCTCCCGACATCAAAGGGCGTTTGGAAGTGCTCAATGTTCATGCCCGCAATAAAAAGCTCCACGATAGCGTTTCCCTGGAACTGATTGCCCGCCGTACCCCTGGTTTTACCGGAGCCGATTTAGCGAACCTGCTCAACGAAGCGGCTATTTTGACCGCCCGTCGCCGCAAGGAAGCGATCACCATGGCAGAAGTGGATGATGCCGTCGATCGCGTTGTGGCGGGTATGGAAGGAACTCCCCTCATGGATGGGAAGAGTAAGCGCCTGATTGCCTACCATGAAGTCGGTCATGCGATCGTTGGAACCCTGGTGCGGGATCACGATCCCGTCCAAAAAGTGACCTTAATTCCCCGAGGCCAGGCCCAAGGTTTAACCTGGTTTGCCCCCAATGAAGAGCAAGGACTTACCAGTAAGTCTCAACTGCGGGCTCGGATTATGGGAGCCTTAGGGGGTCGAGCCGCTGAAGATGTCATTTTTGGCCAGGATGAAGTGACCACAGGGGCTGGGAATGACTTGCAACAAGTGACGAACCTTGCCCGTCAGATGGTGACCCGTTTTGGGATGTCTGAACTCGGTTTACTCTCCCTGGAAGGACAAAGCCAAGAAGTTTTCCTAGGACGGGATCTGATGACCCGTTCAGAATATTCCGATCGCATCGCCGGGATGATTGATGCCCAAGTTCGCCGGATTGTTTTCCATTGTTATGAGGAAACCCTGCAACTGATTCAAGAAAACCGAGTCGTCATCGATCGCTTAGTGGATCTGCTTATTGAACGGGAAACGATCGATGGAGATGAGTTCCGTCAAATCGTTGCCGAATATGTCACTGTGCCGGAAAAAGAACGCTTTGTGCCGGTGCTCTAAGCTCGATCGCTGCTCCTTGGCTCTGTACCTCTGCTTAGGAGGTCAGTTTCAAGGAAATCTTCCCAAATCCCCCTGACTTGAAATTTCCCTCAGTCAGGGGGATTTTGTATTTTGGGCTTGCCACTGAAAGGGAAAAAATGTGATGGCATGACAGAGAGGACAGAGAGAGTCGTCCATTTGTTGAGGGTGGCGTTTCCCCACCAGTCTTCCGGCCAGGGAGGGCGAAGGGAAGAAGGACGATCGCGCCCGGTATATCATGCTGTTAGCTGATGACGATGCTCACCTATGACTTCCTCAATCCCAACCCCTGAACCTCGATCGCTTCCCCTCGCCCCTCAAGATTGGTTTTGGGCACCGTGGCGGGAATTAGAGCCGCTGCCCCTACCAGAGCCGAGGGCCTTTGTTCCTGAAGCGCTGATTGCATCTTTAGGCAAGCAACCGAAAACCGTTCACCATCATTTCTGGCAATCCTTAGAAATTCCCCGATCCCTAACCCAGGAAGAAGCTCAGTTTTGGCTGACCGCCATGACCTGTCCGCCTCCGTTATCCAGTTGGTCATTAACGACAACAACCTTGATTTTGACCTTGGAAGAAGCGATGCAACAGGGGTTTCAGGACGTGCCCAAGGAAGAGGAAGCCCTCGTACTCCTCGGGAAGGCTCACCAGACCGCATCCCCGCAGTTAATGCTGCCCCTATTGCACTATTTTGACCCCGAAACGATCGTGGGTTGGATATTGGATCCCACTCAATTTCCAGTGGACGTGATCCACAACGCTTATCAAAATCCAAGTCATCAGGTGGCAGCCGCTCAGTCCGCCATTACGACGGCGCTGATCTGGGGGTGGCGGCAGTTTGCGGTGCCCTATTTAAGCTTGGCGCAACGGGAGCGGTGTCGGCATCTCATCGCAGAGGTACTCGATCGCACAGTTTGGCAGGCAGATTACGCCAAGATTGCTCCCCCGGTCTATTATCTGGCCGCAAGTCTGGGGGGCTTTGGGGAAGAGTTACAGCGCTTAATTTCCCCTTGGCCCGATCACAGCTACCGCAACCTCTATCAAGGGGCGTGGATGTGTGGAGCAGATTATGTGGCCCGACAACAAACTCGTCCCCAGGAAATTCTCTTTGGGTTAGCGGATCCCCAGCGGATGGCCGCTGAAATGCAGCGCTTGGGATTACGCCTCAATACCTTGCCCTATGTTCAGGGCTGGTTAGCCCATACGGAATATCAGGAACTGGCCTGGATTCAAGAGACCTTACTCAACTTGCATCGGAAAGAAGATCTGATCGCCCTGATGCGCCACCTGATCACGATCGTTGCGCCGGAGTTGGCTCCAATTATGTTGGATCTCACCCAAAATCCAGCCACAGCGGAACTGGCTTCCCGTTGGCTAACGGATTATGCCCAGGTGGCCATGGCGGGGATTTTAGGGGGGCTCAGGGGACAAGCCCAGATCCCCCAAGAGGTACAAAAGTACTTGCAACGTCGGCTGGGGCGGGGAGATGGGGAGTGGATGCAGCACTGGGTAACCGAGCAGGTGGGTGTGGAGACGCTGAGTGATGGAGTAAACACCGCCTTAACCGCCCTGTGGACAGCGGAGAAGGTTTCCCCACTGGATCCCGAGATGATGCCTGCTGCACTGCAGGCGGGGTTTGCCCAAGCCCAGTTTGGTAAGGTCAAGCTCCCCAAGTGGCTGGATGCGGGAGACTTGCCGCCCTTACACTGCCAGGATACCCAGGGCGAAACGCGATCGTTGCTGCGCCAGCAGATGGAAACCGTACTCCAAGCCTGTCGCCACAGTAAGTTGAGTGACCCCCACCCCCTGCTCCTGACCCTCAAACAGGGTTTACCCGCCTCAGGACTGGCGGCGTTCGCTGAGCAATTATTTGAACGCTGGCTGACGGTGGGGGCTCCCCCTAAGGATCAGTGGGCCATGCAAACCTTGGGACTCCTGGGCAATGACACCACAGTGTTACACCTCACGCCCTTGATTCGGGCTTGGCCGGGGGAAGGCAAACATAAACGGGCGATCGTCGGGTTGGAGTGCCTCAAAGCGATCGGGACGGATACAGCCTTAATGCAAATTCATGCCATTGCCCAGCGCATCAAATTTAAGTCCCTCAAGGCCAAAGCAGTGGAGTGCATGGAAACCTTGGCCCAGGAGCGGGGTATCAGTCAGGAGCAACTGGAAGATCGCATTGTGCCGGACTGTGGTTTGAATGCCCAGGGGAGCAAAATCTATGACTACGGTGCCCGCCAGTTTCGAGTTGTCTTGTCAGCGGACTTAAAGCCCCAAATCCGCGATCCCCAAAACAAGCTTAAAGCCAACTTACCCCGCCCCAATAAAACAGACGATCGTGCCTTAGCGGAAGGGGCGATCGCCGATTGGCAAGTCCTCAAGAAAACCCTGAGTCAAGTGGTGTCCCTGCAGGCCAAACGGTTAGAACGGGGCATGATTGAACAACGACGCTGGCAGCGATCGGAATTTGAAACCTATGTATTAGGACATCCCGTATTACTGAACCTGGCCCAACGCCTCATCTGGGGAGCGTACTCCCCCACCACTCCGACCCAGCTTCTGAGCACTTTTCGGATTACAGAGGATGGAACCTACGCCAACAGTGAGGACGAAGATATTGAAGTAGCCCCAAACCTGGAGTTTGGCATCGTTCATCCGGCGGAGTTCAGTACAGCCCAACTCCAACAGTGGGGACAACTGCTCAGTGACTACGAAATTGTGCCCCCCTTCAGTCAGTTAGCCCGTACCGTTTTTAGCTTACTCCCCGAAGAGCAGAGCCAGTCTAAGATTCAGCGCTTTGCCGGTGCAGAAGTCCCCTCCATGGTTGCCTCTGCAATCTTCAAGAGTACAGGCTGGGAACAACGCTCCTATCACTACTTCAAACCCTTTCCCCAAAGCAACCTCACAGCGATCGTTTCCTTCGAGGGCTGGGGGCACACCATCCCCCTCGGTGAAATTTACTTTGTCCCCGGCTTCTCCACCACCAGTGCAGAAGCGGCCTTACCGCTCCTTGAGATTTCCCCGGTGATTTTAAGTGAAGTGCTACGCAACATTGGCGCGATCGCCAGTAAGGCCAATGCTTAAAAATTCCCCTCCACTGGAGGGGTACCCGTAGGGCGGGGTGGTTCACTCTGCCAAAATTTTAGGCACCTTGAAGAAATCCTCATCCCGATCGGGGGCACAATTAAGAATTTCATCTCGATCGGGATGAGGAGTTAAGGCATCCGCACGTAAGACATTACTCACATCGATCGCTCGGGTGGTGGGGGCAACATCACTGGTGTCCAGTTCACTGAGTTGGTCTACGTAGGTCAAAATATCGTTTAACTGCT